>JAPLCZ010000183.1 GCA_026391915.1 Bacteroidota bacterium
AGACTATTGTTGTCCGGTAAACATTTGGTGGATATAAAAAACCCACCACAGAACAATTGAGAGGTTGTTTTTTTGATTCTGTTAAAAAGATAGCCCCCTTTATTTTCAAGTAGGGAATAGAGAGAGTTGCAGTTGTGTTTGGGGTAAATAATTTCTTAATGCTTTTTCAGGATTTTGCAAGAATTTAATGAGGTTAATGTAGGTCATTAAGTGTAGGCGTATCATGCCTGAAATGTTTGAAAACGCCCATTTTCGCTTGACTTTATCTTTCACTATTTTGATAAGCAAGTCAGTAATCAAAGCGCACCATATCTGTATTTTGATAGCATTCTCACTATCTCCTAAAAAGTATTTGAGAGGGTAGTTTTGTTTAAGGCGTTTGAAGAGGGTTTCTATCTGCCATCTTCGTTTGTAAATACCTGCAATTGTGCTTGCTTTCATCCGAGTATTGTTCGTGAAGAAAACGAGTTCTTTCCCGCTTAGAGGGTCTTTGTATAATATCTTTCTTGCTTTTATTCTATCCTTTCTCTGTTTACTACCTGCAATAATTTTTTCATCGGAAATGATACCTGTGCTGCTCTCAATGGCTGATACTTCTTTCTTCTCATATACCTGACATGCAATTTTCGGGTGCAATCTTGTCACCCATGTCACACCCGAATTTGTCCATCTTATCAAGGGTTTAAAGGCATAATAAATAGTATCAAAAGTAACTATGGAGTTCTTAGGAAGTGAAATCATGGGGGTGAAAATATTGTCATTTTCTTTGGCTTCAGTCAGGCATACAAAACGTGGTACATCTTCATCTGCTTTTGTTAATACATGAACCTTAACTCCTCCTTTTCGTTTACTGTTTAAGGGTATTTGCCCACTGCCTCTCATCACTTCTGAGAATAGTGAAATGGTTGATGAATCAATAATAAATAACCTCTTGTCCAGCTTTGTCAACATTCGGCTGTCCGGATAAAATGATGAGTACAATCCATGGTACAAATCATCAAAAAGCTTTTCTGCTCTTTTAGTATTAGCCTCTGCAATAGTACTCCTACGTGGGGTGTGAATGATACCTAAATGATTTAATCGGGTGGTACATGCCATCATTCCTGTAGTTACTTCGCGTAAAGATTTGCATCCATGAAAGGTAGTAAAGAGCATAGTAACCAGATGGTCATAGGTCTTGAATCTTTTATAATATCTATCTGATTGATGCTTTTTAATAACCTCTTTTAAAATCCTTTTAGGTATCAAGGATAATAATTGATTGAAAACCGGCTGTCCGGTAAATAATGTAGTTTTGTCCATGTGAGTCTCCGACTCCGTCCTTGCGTTAGCAAAACTTAGTTTTGCATGAAATAAAAATTACATAGCCCCGCACCCAGCGGGGCTTTGTTATTTATTCATCTTTTGCAGCGCATACAATTTTCTGTATTTCAGATTTACTTCATGGGCTTGTATGCGGCAAATAATAAAACCATATTTGCCATCCAAGAATCCAAGTTTTAGGAAATAAGAAATAAGGAAGCGCCCAATAGGTTTTATAAAGATGAGGAAGGGGTTGGTTCTTCTACCTCTCTCAAAATAGGATTGCGCAGAGATGGTGGAGAATTTTTCGGCTTGTTGGTAGTGTTCCTCTATGCTATAATAGCTATAATGCAAGATGTTTCCTTTGAGGTATCCAGCATTGGCATCTCCTGCATCCAACTCAAATCTATCATGCGGATTCATGCCCCCCCATTTGCCTTTTGTAGGATTCCACAGCCTAAGTTTTTTATCAGGATACCAACCACAATGGCGCACCCAATGCCCGCAATAATTAGTGAACCGATTCATATAATATCCGTCTCTTTTTGGGTTTGCTTTTATTGCTAATATGGATTGGCTCAGGGTTTCATCAAGGGCTTCATCGGCATCCAGACTCAAAACAAATTTGTGGGAGGCTTGCTCCTTTGCCCAATTCTTTTGTTGGATGTGCCCATCAAATTTGTGCTCTATAAAAGTAGCACCGTAGCTCAGGCAAATCTCTTTGGTTTTATCTGTGGAGAAGGAATCCACCACAATAATTTCATCTGCCACTCCTGCCAAAGATTGCAGGCATCTGGTTATGTTTTTTTCTTCGTTAAATGTGATGATGACGGCAGAAAGCATGGGGCTTCTTTAAGCGTTAATAATTACCCCAGTTCTCTTTATTTCATCAATAAATGGGTCACCCTTTTCAAAATAATGTGGTGAAAATGGGTGTGGTTCTATATCCGTAAAATTGATATTAATAGGGGAGAGAAGATGCCAATCAGCAAACGGATTTCCTGTAAAAGCATCTGATATTAGAGCCACATCAATGTCAGAATTCTGATGGCTATTTCCATTAACCAAAGACCCAAAAAGAATCACTTTGTTAAAGGTGATATTTCTTTTGTTGCAGGCAATCACAAAAGCTTTAACGGTATCTATTGCAGTTTCTTTAGTAAGCATGTTTTTATTTTTTCAGCTTTCTCTAACATAGTATTTGTAAACTCCTTCGTACACTCTTTATTAATCATTCCTAAATAATCTGGATATCTTCCTTCCAACTGAAATTTATTCATATCATTCAAGAAAATTAAATCATCCTCTGGCAATTCTACATCAGAGCCTTTTACCAACTTAACAAGATTATGAATCTTTGGCGGGGTATCTTCAGCATTATTTTTTACCCAAAGGGCTTTAATTATTTTCTCTAATGAAAGATGTAAGCAGAAAAGACAAAACACATAGTCAGCATCCTCAAAACATCTGTTTGCTCTCTGTAAATCCTTAGCAGAAGTTCTTAACCAATATTGTATATGTTCCTCTTTATTCATAAGCTAAATCAGTTGCAAATTACATTTAATTCTAAATCCTAATGCATCTCCTTACAATGCTCTTCCTGGTGTCCCGTGTATTCAAGCTGAATAGTGGAGTGGATTATCTTGAATTTTTGATTGATGGTTTCATTCAAAAGATTCAGCATATCCGTAGTATCTTTTTCATCTTCAATGGCAATATGTACCGTGAGGGCGGTCTGGCTACCGGTTAAATTCCAAACATGCAAATCATGTAATCCTTTTACACCATTCGTAGCAAGGAGGGTTTCTTTCACTTCATCAATATTGATATTGCTGGGTACAGAATCCAACAAATATCTAAGTGATTCATACATCAGTTTCCATGTGCTGTAAATGATAATTATCAACACGGCAAAACTCACCACCACATCCATCCAGTACCAATTGGTGAAATAAATTATTATTCCCGTCACACAAACTCCTAAAGAAATTAAGGCATCAGCGGCAAGGTGAACATAATTGCTTTTCATATTTAAATCATGGCTATCCTTATAAAAAAGCCATGCAGAAATTCCGTTGACAAGAATTCCAATCCCAGAAATAATACTCACTTTTAATCCCGGTACTTCATGCGGATTTCCAATCCGGTGGTAGGCCTCAATACCTATTGCACCAACCGCAACCAATAAAATAAGGGCGTTAAAAAATGCAGCAAGTATGGTAGAACGCCCAAACCCATAGGTGAAGTTTTTCGTGGGTTTCATCCCCGCCAAACCAAAAGCTACCCAAGAAAAAGCCAGCCCAAAAACATCGCTGAGATTATGGATGCCATCAGAAATCAGTGCGATGGAATTGAGGGAATATCCAAGAATAACTTCCACAATTACATACCCAATATTGAGGAGAATACCCAACTTAAAAGCTGTGTTAAAATGATTTTGATGTTCATGAGTTCCATGCCCATGATGGTGATGGTGGCTGTGGTCGTGTGCCATTTATGCTGGTGTTATTTTCAAAACTTTTTTGGTAGCTGTTGCTATTTTGTAATGCTCATCAATCCTGAAACTAGGCATCCAGATTATTTTTTCTGCGGAAACTAAAACAGGATGATTTACCTTAAGATGTGAAGCCATTTTTATGTCCGTTAATGTGTCACTGATTTTCTTTTTGCCATTCATCCCAAAGGGTTTCATACTGTCGCCCTCTTGCCAAATTCGTAACTTCAAAGGAAAGGAAAGTTTTTCATAATCCAAATAGGCTGATGCTGCATCAAAAGTTTTTATGGGAGGATTGAGGATTTCAAAACAAAAAATTCTGTTGTTAAATTTTACTTCCGTTTGGCTTTCATGGATAACAATTTCTGTTTCCAGAGATTCATTTTCTTCCTTCTCTTTAATAATTATTTCTTCTCTTTCTTTAAGTAGAATATGGGTTGCGCTAAAGAAAGTTTTAGCTTCTGTGGTATCAAAAGATTGAATAATTTCTTTGCATTGTGTGAATGAAAAATCAAATTCTTCCAAGATATAATACAGCAAAACAGAACTGCATTTTTCAACCACATCTTCAATTTTTATGGTTTGACTCCCGTCATAGCTAACTACAATTTCCGATTTTAGTTTTGCCGCCTGATGGCTGAGATAGGTATGCGCCTCTGCTGCAAAATCAGCATGAGAATCTATGGTTTCAACTACTGATGGATTGATTTTCTGTAGCAACGGCATCACCTCATTGCGGATGAGATTGCGTTTATATTTACTTTCATTATTGGATTTGTCTTCCCGCCATTCAAGATTATTCTCTTTTGCAAAAGTGATGATTTCTTCTTTCTCTGCAAACAATAATGGTCGGATAAATTTATCGCGGATGGGCTCAATCCCTTTCATGCCATCAAGGTTAGTCCCGCGGGTAAGGTTTAGCAAAATAGTTTCTACAGAATCATTTTTATGGTGGGCAGTTCCGGTATAGGCAAAACCATTTTCTCCCATCAATTTATTGAACCAACTATACCTTAAATCCCTTGCCGCCATTTGGATGGAAATACCATTTTCTTTTGCAAATTTTTTCGTTTCAAATTGCTTTGAGAAAAATTGAAGATTCATTTTTTCTGCAAAACTTTTAACCAAAGCTTCATCAGCATCAGACTCCGCGCCACGCAACCCAAAATTGCAATGGGCTATAGAAATTTTTAATCCGTATTGGTGCAGCAAATAAGCAAGCGTTATAGAATCCACACCTCCACTTACCGCAACCAAAACCTTTTGATTGGGCGCAATGGTGAATGCTTTCTTAAAAAACTCTTTAAAACTTTTATATAAATCCTGCGCCATGATTTTCTATTTGTCTGATAGAATTTTCAGCGTACCACTAAGTGGGTTAAAACCCTCAAACAACCCATCAAAAAACATATTGGGATGGTTGAGGTAATACGGAATAAAATTATCGTGGCGTTCCTGAAACGAAGATTCAGGATATACAGAAGCATAGAGTTTTTTTAATTTTTCCAAGCCAACTTCGCTTTCTTTCTCACGCCATTTCTTGATTTCCTTTTTCAGTTTTTTCCATTCTTCGGTGCTTGCATTTGCTTGCTTAACAATGGGAATCAATTGGTCCTTCGGTAAACTTTGGGCAGTGGTTTTTATTTCTTCCAGCTTTGCAAATAGCGTTTCTATGGATTCCTCCACCGGCAAATTCAATTCGTTTTGGTTGAAGAATTTCACTTCCAAATCATCATAGCCAAGTAAAATATCCTCTACAAAAAGTTTGAGACTTTCCAAATCCTTCAAGAATTTTCTGCCAAGAATCAATGCAGAGTCCCGCACCAAAACTTGCGGATAAAAAGTATTAGTAGCTGCAAATCCATCCTTCAATTCAAACCAATAAGCCACCTCATTATTGCCGCCTATGTATGCCAGATTTGGTAAAATTTTCTCTTGATACATGGGGCGCACTACCACATTAGGGCTAAAGTTTTCAGGATGACTTTCAATCTCTTTTTCTATCTCTGCGCTACTCCATTTTTTTGCATCACCTGCAATAAAAAATTCACCTTCTTTGGTAATTCTGTTACGTTTATTTTCTTCCAGATAAAAGAAATTGATTTCACGCGGCGTAACAGGAGGCGCATATTCTTCCAACGCCTCTTTTGCTTTTTTTATGATGGGATACAAAGTCTGATTCAGGATTTCATCTTTCATTATTGGTATGAGTTCCTTCTTCAATTCTGCATCATCTGGCTGTATAATTACCAACCCATATTCTTTAAATAAAGCATTGACAAGATAAGTAGTTGCATCTGCCAGATTCCTCCCTTTTGTGTATGCCTCAGTAAAAATTTCTCCTAAAGCTTTATAGTCTTCACGGTTGGCAAAAAGGGCGTTTATTTCTTCCACAACTTTAGTCAAGCCCTCCGTACTCATCCTGCCTACAGCGCCACCTGATTCCCTCTCCCAACTTATAGTCCTCCCAAAAAGATTAATGGATTTTATTTCTTCAAAATCATGGTCTTCGGATGCCATCCAATACACAGGAACAAAATTGTATTGCGGTAAATTTGCTTTAAGTAACTGCGCATATTTAATAGCAGAAAGTATTTTGTAATGAAAGAAAAGAGGTCCTGTAAAAATACTCAGTTGATGCCCTGTGGTGATGGTAAAAGTATTTTCATCCAATAATAAATCAACATTGGTTTTTACTTTTTCATTAGCCTGATTAGTAAAAAAATCTTTGTCCACTTTAGCATACCACCCCTTTAATCTTTCATGCAAAAGATTGCGATTAACTTTAAAATTCTTTCTGCTTTCTATTGCCATTTCCAGCCCTGCTAATGTTGCTGGAAATGCAAAATACTTAGCCAAAGAATCTGCATCTGTAAGATACTTTTTTGCTAAAGGATGGAAACTTTTAAGTGCTGCTAATGGGAATTCCTGAGTCTGCATTTCAATGTTTTTTTAGGTAATTATCTCCCCAAATAAATCATATTCCATAGCATCATAGATGCGCACTTTACTAAAATCTCCTATGCGGGCATATTGTTCTTTGCTCTCTATAAGCACCTCATTATCCACCTCTGGCGAGTCGGACTCTGTGCGCCCTACCCAGTATTCGCCTTCGTGGCGGTCAATCAATACTTTATATTCTTTCCCAATTTTATCTGTGTTTTTGGTGAGGGAAATCTCCCTCTGCGCCTCCATAATTCTATCAGCGCGGGATTGCTTTATTTCCTCATCAAGGTCATCCACCAAAGTGCCGGCATGGGTATTTTCTTCATGCGAGTAAGTGAAAACCCCAAGCCTATCAAACTTAGTTTTTATGATGAATTCCTCCAAATCATCCACATCTTTTTCCGTTTCCCCAGGGTGCCCCACCAACATGGTAGTGCGCATGGTAATCTCTGGGAGTTTTTGGCGGATGCTGTCAATCAACTCATAGGTTTTGCGGGCAGTAATCCCGCGGCGCATTGCTTTTAGCATATTATCACTGATGTGCTGCAACGGCATATCAAGGTAGTTGCAAATGTTTTCGCGTTCTTTCATCACATCAATTATCTCCAATGGAAATTGAGATGGATACGCATATTGCAACCTTATCCACTCCAACCCGTTGACATCAGATAATGCCCTTAGCAAATCATCCAGCCTGCGTTTGCCATATAAATCCTGACCATAATACGTGAGCTCCTGCGCTATTAAAATCAACTCCTTAGTGCCATTTGCAACAAGCTTTTTCGCCTGCAACACCAACTCCTCAATAGGGGTGGATAGATGCTTCCCCCGCATCAGCGGAATAGCACAAAAAGAACAAGGCCTATCACAACCTTCCGCAATTTTAAAATAAGCATAATGCTGCGGCGTAGTGAGTAGCCTCTCCCCAATCAACTCGTGGCGGTAATCCACCTCAAGGTATTTAAGAATCTCAGGCAGGTGCTTAGTGCCAAAGAATTTATCCACTTGCGGAATCTCAGCGGCAAGCTCCTCCCCATACCTCTCACTCAGGCAACCCATCACAATCAGTTTGCTGATTTTCCCTTTTTCTTTAGCCGCTGCCCACTCCAAAATAGTATCTACAGATTCCTGCTTTGCCTTATCAATAAACCCACAAGTATTAATAATTACCGTATCATCCTTCCGCACTTTTTGTTCATGCATCACCTCTTTTCCGGCACTATTTAGCTGCCCCATCAGCACCTCGCTGTCATAAGTATTTTTAGAACACCCAAGCGTTATTAAATTAATTCGCGGCTTTTTGCCCTGCTTTGTATGCATGGCGCAAAGGTACGGGAGGGGAGGTTGTCAGTAGTCAGGGGTCAGGGGTCAGAAAAAAAGAATTTGGGCGTGTCCCCCCGCTATGGCGGGGTGTCGGGCTATCCGTTCCAAGTCCTCGCCTTTTGCTTACCCACAAGCCCAACACACGGCTGTGGGCTTTCCACTGCTATCCTGAGGACACACCTTAATCAAGAGGGACTAAT
>JAPLCZ010000208.1 GCA_026391915.1 Bacteroidota bacterium
GTTGAACCTATTGAAGTTGCCTTTCCATTACATATTGAGATATTTGAGCCTGCATTAGCAGCTGGCAACGGGTTAACAGTTACTGTTACCGAATTTGTTTTATTACATCCTGTTGCTGTAATTGTCTCTGTTAAAGTATAAGTTGTAGTGGTGGTTGGGTTTACCGTTGGGTTAGAACTGGTAGAGGTAAATCCAGAAGGTGAGGATGTCCATGAGTAGGTATTACCTGCTACTGCTGTTGAACCAATGGAAGTTGACTTCCCATTACATATTGATACACTTGAACCTGCATTAGCGGCCGGTAAAGGGTTTACAGTTACAGTTACCTAATCATTTGAATTACACCCGTTTTTATCTGTAACTGTTAAAAAATACTTCGTTGTAATAGTAGGACTAACAGTAGGGTTTGCAACAGTTGAAGTATAGCCAGATGGAGTACTTGTCCAATTATATGAATAAGGAGTTATTCCTAAACTAGCAGATGGACTACCTCCAATTGATGTGGAAGCTCCCCAACAAATAATTTTAGCACTACCTGTGGATGTTTTTGGAATAGGATTAATAGTTATTAATTGAGTGTCTGGGGCGGAAGTCCCACACTCATTTGTAGCCTTAAGAATTACTGTATAAGTTGTACTTGTACCAGCCGCTGTAGTAAATGATATTGTAGGATTACTTGCAGTAGAGCTACCTGATGTGTAACTAAAACCAGATGCAGGTGTAATTGTCCAAGAATATGCTGATATAGTACCTCTACTTGGTTTATAGGTAGGAGTATGCGATGCATTTGATGAAGAAAAAGACAAAGTTTGATTGCCACAATAGGATTTGTTTGCAGGTAATGAAACATACGGTTTGTCTTTAATAATAATCGTGGTATCATGAAAACTTGTATCACATGAGTTTTTTGCAGTTAGTCTAATCACAAATATTCCAGTATCTGTAAATTGAAGTGTTGGAGATGCAGATGTATCTTTACTTGGAGAAACAAATCCCCATCCTGAACTCCTTGAACAAGTCCATTTATAAGTTGGTTTGCAATAAGTGGTAGTTGTGTTAGAAAATTTTATACTTTTCACCAAACACATATTCGCAGGGGGAATAGTGGTATATTTAGCTATTGGTTTGTCACAAATAGTTATTTGTTTAACAGCAGAGTCAATACCACAAATAGGTGAGGACTTAGTTGTATTTGCAATCTTTAGTTTTATGGAATAAATGCCTGTTGAAGAAAATTGTAATTGTGGGTTTTTTGATGTAGAATTTGTAGAACTAACAAATGACCATCCAGTGCTAGGAGTAACTAACCAATTATTATCATATGTACTATCACACAAATAACTTACTTTAAAATAAACTTTATTCCCAGACTTTGAAGTATTCGTTATTTTTATTATTTGATTTAAACATCCTGTGTCCTTAGGTTGCAAACTAAAAGAAGATTTTGGTTTTTCTGAAACCAAAATACTTCCTGAAGTATTAGAAGTAAAACCGCATGGGTTGCTGCTTGTGCAACTTAATGTAAAATAATTTGTTGTAGTAATTCCACAGGCAGTTTTCGTAAATAGATGTTTTATTTTATTAGTTGTCAAAGGTGCTATAAGGGAAAAAGAAGATGAGCCATCATCAAATTGAAATAAATAATTAGTTCCAGGGGCATCATCGGCTGTTGCAGAAGTATCTAGTGTAAAAGTTACAGAATCTCCTATACACCCCGTTGTGTTCCCTTTACTGGATAAGGGATTACCGGGATTGCTACCACTAAATTCTTTATAGGTTTTTGAGTTGATGCACCCATTACCACCAGTGACTTTAAATGTTAAATTAAAAAAACCAGCTTTGGTATATTTGTGATTGGTAGTGTTAAATGATGAATTAATGTAATGAGATGTTCCATCGCCCCAATCAATATCGTAGTTGCTATTTGTTGATTTTGTAGTTGAACCATTAATTAATGTATCAATATAATTTGGTGTACTTGAGGTATAATAACACCAAGTAAAGCTATCAACAGATAACAATGTAACATCTGGTTTATAGGCTATATGTACATTATTATTAATGCTATCTTTACATCCGTTATTGTTATTTACAACTAATTTAACCGAATATGTTAAATACCCTGCTCCAATTATATTGTAAGTATTACTTGGATTTTGTGTTGTAGAAGTACCATTTCCAAAATCCCATAAATAAGTAGTTCCACTTATAGCACCTGTTGACTTATCTTTAAAACTTATTGGCGTCCCAGAACACGAACTATCTTTAGTGAAAATAAAACTGGCCTTGGGTGCAGGTTTAACAGTAATTACAATATTGTCCGTAGCCGTGCAAGTGAACATATCCTTTACCGTTAGAGTATATGTAGTTGTTGATGTGGGGCTAACAGTAACTCCAGTATTACTTGTAGAAGTAAAACCAGATGGGTTGGATGTCCATGAATAAGTAATTGGTGTAAATCCACCACTAACAGAACTGTTTAAAGTAGTACTCAATCCACTACAAAATGTTGTACTACCTGATGTCACATTTACAGTCGGTGCACTTACAGTTATTATTACTGAGTCTTTTGCAGTACAAGTAGAAGTGCTATCTTTTAAAATATACTTGGTTGTTACTGTTGGAGTAACAGTTGGATTTGCCATAGTACTTGTAAATCCAGAAGTGTTACAAGTCCAATAATATGTGTGCCCAGTAGTTGATGCTGCCCCAATTGTAGTAGAACTACCTTTACAAATAGTTTTTGCTGAACCCGCCGTGGCAGTGCATGCAATTCCATTAATTGAATGGAAAAAACAAAAAATAACAACAAATAATATTTTTTTAACTACTTGCATATTACGGTTTCTTAGGTGAAACCTTTTTCAAAAGTAAGACATTTTATATTATTGATAAATCACAGTCAGGAATAAAGATATATTATTCCCTTAACCCCAAAGTATTTCCCCACTTTGGTCGGAGTATACAGCCTCCATACTTTTGTTTGCAAAACTTAATTTTCAATAATCATATACATCGTTTAATCAAATAAACAAACGCAGTGACTCATGAATTCCATAATTAAAAATAATACTCATGAATAATCATAGTTCAGACATTTTTCATAGTCCAGACAATATAAAACAAAAACCCCCACAGCCCTAAAAAGCTGCGGGGGTTTAAAAATTAATCTCTACTAATCTCCTAAATAGGTTGGTTCTTCAAATCAGTATTACCTGCTTTGTCATAAGCCGTAACAATAATCTTATCACCTGCTAAAGAAATATTTGCCAGAGTAGCATTATACTTCCAATCCAAAATATCAGGTTGTTGTATGGCATCACCCTCTTCCACAAGAGTTCCATCAGCATTCTCAATCCTAACCTTTACTCTGGTAACCTTAAAGTCATCAATAGCACGCACCATAATAAAACTACCCGGATTGCCATTGTAATTAGTAAAATCAACAAGCTCAATATGTGGCGCATTTTGGAAGTCCGCCACCGCCACTATATAAGCAGAATTCAAATTCGCATCAACGCCTGTTTGATACTCAGCTTTTGTGGCGGGGTCTGCAATAGCACCTTTCCCATAAAATGTCGCTTGTTGAAATTTTTCCCTTGCCGCAGTCATTCCTGCTGTAGGAGGTTTCTTAGATTTCTTGGGGGCAGCTTTAACAATTGTTTTGCCCCCTCTGCTGGTAAAAACCAGCACGTGACCCACCATCCCGCTGAGCCCGTTTGTAATAATGTTTTGTGAGTTTGCCATGTTATAATTTTTTTAAATTGACAGCAACCCCATTTTCCCAAATCGTGCCACAAACCAAAAAAATAATAAAATAATTTTGTTTTCTATTTTTCATGTCGTAACTAAGCCGCCATAAACAACGCCTTCACGTGCTATAAAGCCATTTTTTAATACTTGCATTATCGTATAAAGTGTGGGCAGGTATATCACCCATACAATGGTGGCAATATAGAAGTCGGTAAAAATATGCTGAGGCACGAAGCATAAGCGCGTTAGGTTGGCGAAAAAGCGGGGGTGCGCAAAGGCTAAAGCGTGGAAGCATTTTTTCGTCTTGAATTTTTGGTTACTTTTTGTTCAAGCAAAAAGTGACAGAAAGAAAATAATACGATGAATAAAAGTGACAGAAACTCTAATTAACAAAGATAAGTATGTTAACAATCTCTGCTCTTTCAGATTTGTAACATTTATCTCTTGACCAACGGGAAAAATATGGTAGTTTTTATTATAAGAATTTTTTAATCCGATTTTTATGACGCATTGCAAATGCTAATAGTAAAGAGGACAGGATTAATTAAATCCTGACCAGCTGAAATTCTTATTAGCATCTAAAAAATTCAAATTTGAATCGGTAGAATTTAACACCCAAACCACCCCATACCCCCACTCCCTTCTGTGTTGCTTCTCTCTCCCTTCTCTCTCCCTTCTGTAAGCCTCCCCATTTTAGGTTAATTTCACCACTTATAGCAGAAATGAAGAGGTAAGAACCAAGGCCTCTCTTATAAAATAAAATACGCGTAAATAATTAGCAGCCTGTCCCGACACTTCGGGAGTTCAGAAAGAGTGGGAGGAGCATTACAAAACTTGTCCATATGTACATCGTGGATGCTTACACTAGCAAGTACCAGATTAATAAAATCCGGCACAGCGGGTGTGCCAGCCCGACTTTATTAAGTAGAAAAATGAAGAGTAAATTAATGCAATGGCGCTTTAGATAATTGCTGCTGCTTTATCTCCCATACTTCACAATTTTAGCAGTGTATTTTTGGTTACCAGAAACCACAGAAATAATATAAGTGCCTGCCGGTAATCTATGGGTATTGACCACATACTCATTTTGCTTTTCCTCCATGGCATCTTGATGAAAGAATTCTCTCCCGGCAAAATCATAGATGGTAATTTTTACCATTTTGCTGTGGGGCATATTAGCAAGGTTTACTGTAACATTTTCACTAAAAGGATTGGGGTAAACACTGATATTTTGCGGACTGATTTTAGGAGTATTTATGCCAGTAAAATAATTCTCTTTCATGCTTCTTTTATAAATACCATTGCCATGTGTAAAAGCCAGCAAAGAGGTATCAGAATAAGAAAACTGTAAATCAAACACCATACATATCTCAGGCATTCCGTTTTGCAAAAGGCTCCATGTATTGCCGGTATCTGTGCTCATAAAAATCCCGAAATCGCATCCTGCATAAATAGTGTTACGGTGATGGGGGTCTGGCAATACGGTATGGAAAGGCACATTAGGCAACTTAGTGCTTACATCCACCCAATTATTTCCGGCGTCAGTAGTTTTAAAAAGATGACCTGTGTTAAATCCTGAATAGGCAACATACACCTCATTATTATTAAACGGACTCACACATATGCAACGGGGGTATCTGTTAGGGAGGTTATGGGTAATATCTTTCATGGTTTTGCTGCCATCAAAACTCCTGAATATTTTGCACCTATGCGGATAAGCCGGCCAAGGCGCAGTGCCGCAATAGAGGGTATCTGTGCTGGTGTGTGATACCCCAATTGCCATAATATAATTGCCACTATCAAGGCGTGCCTTACCATTGGTACTCCAGTTATCTCCACGGTCTTGGGAAACAATAATCCCTTTATCTCCTGCATAAATAAAATTAGGGTCAGAGGGGCAAAGCACAAAAGGCGCAAGAAAAGCGGCAGGTGTGGTATCAGTTGGGGAGGAGTTGTTAGAAAGTATCTGAGAACTGAAGTTGCTACCATAGTTTTGAGACCTATACACATTTAAATACTGGTAGGCAGCATATTGATAAACATCATCTGTATTATCAATGGCGTTGTAGCAACCATCACCACCAACCACACCAAACCAGTAATGTCCGGTATCTGCTTTATAGGTGTTATTATCCTGCAATCCAATAAGCATTTTGGTAGAGTCAGTTCTGGAAACAGAGCCAATGTAAGCCTGTGAGGTTATGTACCCATCATTGCAATCAAGATAATTTTGGTCATTAAAAGTAAAAGTTCTGAATAAGCCTCCATCCGTTATACAATAAATTTTATCAGGGTCAAGTGGGTTGGAGATGATATCATGAATATCAGAATGCACAACATAAGAATACACAGAAAAAGAATTCGCAAAATCTGAAGAATAAAATAACTGAACCCCACCAGCCAATACTTGTGATGAGTCATCTGCTTTCATCAAAAGCCCTTTGCAATACCACCCTTGGTAGGAGGCAATATCATCTGATGATGAAGTCTTTTTCCAGGTTTTTCCTTCATCTAAGGAACGGTAATACCCAACAGTATTATAAGTATTGAAAACCGATGCCATCATTACCTTATTATTCTTTTCATAAAGCGAAATACTTATCCTACCCGTGTTACTATTTTTAGGAATACCATTAGATAAAACCGCCCATGCACCGCCACTATTTTTAGTTTTATAAATGCCATGGGTAGTGGTGCCCACATTGCCCACACAAGCATAAACAATATTGGTATCTTTCTTATCTATTGCCAAATCCATCACCATTTTTTCTGCCAATACACTACTCCAGTTTGTACCCCCATCCGTGGATTTATAAACCCCTTCTGTAGTGGCGGCATAAATCATTTTTGAGTTTTTAGGATTGATAACAATATCCCAAATACAACGGTTCTGTTGGTAGCTCCAGTCAAGAGATTTACTCCATGTTTTTCCACCGTCTGTAGTTCTATAAATCCCCATACCAAACGTGCCGCGGGTGGGGCGGTAAACAAGCCCGTTGGTAGAGCCTCCATAGCTATAGGTTTCTCCTGTGCCAATCAACATATTTTTAGAGTTGGTGGGGTCAATAGCAATAGAGGATACCCCCAGTATTGGGAAACCCGTAGACACATATTGCCATGCATTTTTTCCCAAACCACCTGTAGTAGATTTCCATAGCCCTCCACTTGCAGAGCCCAGCCATAGCACTGCTGTATCTTTAGGGTCTATTGTAATGCATAAAGTCCTACCCCCAACGTTATTGGGGCCAATACTTTTCCAAGGGGCTTTATTGGTTTTGTACCGAACATTTAAATAGTTTTTTTGATAAAAATCAAAGGCGTTTTTATAAGCACCCTCCGGTATATCAGCGTAGGGGAAAGCTCTGGAAGTATTCATAAACTGAAGCGCATCCATAGCATCAGTTTCTTCTTTTTCTACACCGCCTTTTTTATGAATTGATGCCGATTTATTTTTTGGTATATTGATAAAAAGCAAAACCAAAATGAGGCTCATGGCACCTAAGGTTAGTTTGAATAGTCGCGTAAATTTCATAGTAAGTATTTTGGTGTAAAAGTAATGGTATTTTTTAAGGCTTTTATAATTTTTAATTCAAAATTCTTAATTATAACTCTCTACCCCCTCTCTACCGTCCTTTGTTTGGCGTAGTCTCCTGACTATTGTTGTCCGGTAAAAAAATAAAAAAGGAGGATGTAAAAACACCCCCCAAATGTTAAGTTTGTTAAGCATTACCAAAACAAACTTCACATGGACAAAACTACATTATTTACCGGACAGCCGGTTTTCAATCA
>JAPLCZ010000080.1:0-4349 GCA_026391915.1 Bacteroidota bacterium
TGAGATTATAGAATGTGATGTAGTGCTTTCTGCAGTGGGTATCTCTCCAAATATTGAAAATATAGGGTTGGAAGAAGCGGGTGTAAAAACAGATAAGGGATTGGTAACTGTTGATGATTTTTACAGGACTAATGTCCCAAATATTTATGCCATTGGTGATATAGTTAGAGGGCCAGCATTGGCTCACGTTGCCTCTGCGGAAGGCATTACTTGTGTAGAAAGTATTGCAGGGCATCACCCCGAAGCCATTGATTATAACAACATACCGGCATGTACTTATTGCATCCCTGAGATTGCCTCTGTGGGCATGACGGAGAAACAAGCTAAAGAAGCAGGCTATGAATTAAAGGTTGGGAAATTTCCTTTTTCGGCATCAGGTAAAGCAAGCGCGGCGGGTAATAAAGAAGGATTTGTAAAGCTAATCTTTGATGCAAAATATGGTGAACTATTAGGTGCACACATGGTGGGTTTAGGCGTTACTGAAATGATTGCAGAAGCTGTGGTAGCACGCAAATTAGAAACTACAGGGCATGAAATGATAAAGGCAATTCACCCACACCCAACCATGAGTGAGGCAATTATGGAAGCTGCCGCTGCGGCGTATGGCGAGGTGATTCATTTATAAAAAATGAAAATTCCAGTTACTGAGGATTTAGTTTTAGATACCTTTAATGAAGGTGATGCCGCTGATATTCATATTGGGATTGATGACCCCATGATTTTTGAAAATACGCTGAATGTACCCAGCCCATACACCTTGCAACATGCAGAGGATTGGATAAAATTCAGTATAGAACAAAACAGTAAATCTGTTTATCCTGAGCATCTTTGTTTCCGACTAAAAGGTAAAGCTATTGGTGGTATTGGGATGATAAAAACGGATAAAGTTGGTTACACACATCAGGTAGAAATTGGCTACTGGATAGTAGAAACAGAACGCGGGAAAGGATATACACCCGCTGCCATAAAAGCTTATTGCGATTACATATTTTCTCATTTTAATTATGTTAAAATTTGTGCTACGGTTTATGACGAAAACACCTCAAGCCAAAAGGCAATTATCAAAGCTGGCTTTGCAGAAGAAGCTTTTTTAAAAATGCATATCAAGAAAAATAACACTTATAAAGACTGTAAAATTTACACATTATACAAACCCGAAATCTAACCCATGAATAAGATAGAACGCTTAGAAAGTTTACGCAAAGAATCCCTGCTTGGTGGTGGTGAAGTAAGAATTGCATCTCAACATAAAAAAGGGAAATTGACTGCAAGAGAACGTATTCATTTTTTATTGGATGAAGGCTCTTTTCATGAGCTTGGTGCTTTTGTAAAAAGCAGAACAGATGATTTTGGAATGGAAAACGAAAAGTTTTTAGGGGATGGCGTTATCACAGGTTATGGCACTGTGAACGGGAGATTGATCTATGTTTTCTCTCAGGATTTTACTGTGTATGGCGGCTCTCTTTCCGAAACCTTTGCGGAAAAAATTGTGAAGCTAATGGAGTTAGCCATGAAAAATGGTGCACCCCTTATTGGACTAAATGATTCTGGTGGGGCAAGGATTCAGGAAGGGGTAGTTTCTGTGGGTGGTTATGCAGATATTTTTTATAGAAATGTGAGAGCTTCAGGTGTTATTACGCAGATTTCTGCCATCATGGGACCATGTGCTGGCGGGGCAGTTTATTCCCCTGCCATTACTGATTTTATTATGATGGTGCAGAATACTTCTTATATGTTTGTTACAGGCCCTAACGTGGTTAAAACTGTTACGCATGAAGAAGTTACTTCAGAAGAATTAGGTGGTGCCATGACTCATGCTTCCAAATCAGGAGTTACACATTTCCAATGTAGTGATGAGATTGAATGCATCAATAATATCAAAAGATTGCTGAGCTATATCCCACAAAATTGTGAGGATACCCCAACTTCCTTAGCTTATGATGCAGCAAATGAAAGTCGCCCTGCATTAAATAATATTATTCCTGAAAACCCAAACCAACCTTACGATATGAAGGATGTAATCAATGGGACTTTGGATGCGGATACTTTCTTAGAGGTTCATAAAGATTATGCAGAGAATATAGTAGTAGGCTTTGGTAGAATTGTTGGCAGGAGCATTGGTATAGTTGCCAATCAGCCTGCTTATTTAGCGGGTGTTTTAGATAATAACTCAAGCATGAAGGCAGCCCGCTTTGTGCGCTTTTGTGATTGTTTCAATATCCCGATTCTTTGCTTTGAGGATGTTCCTGGTTTCCTCCCCGGCACTGACCAAGAGTGGAATGGCATTATTAAAAATGGGGCAAAACTTCTTTATGCTTTCAGCGAAGCTACGGTACCTCGCATTACAGTAATTACCCGAAAAGCTTATGGTGGCGCTTATGATGTAATGAACTCAAAACATATTGGTTGCGATTTGAATTTTGCATGGCCAACCGCAGAAATTGCAGTGATGGGCGCCTCTGGTGCGGCGGAGATTATCTTTAAAAAAGAAATACAAACAGCAGCAGACCCTGCCGCAAAATTGGCTGAAAAGATTGCCGAATATCAAGAGCAATTTGCCAACCCATACCGCGCTGCGGAAAGAGGTTTTATTGATGAAGTAATTAAGCCCGAAGAAACCCGCGAAAGATTAATTGCAGGTTTCAAAATGCTGGAAAACAAAGTGGATAGTATGCCCCGCAAAAAGCACGGGAATATTCCTTTGTAAGTTCTGACTAAAGTTTTCCCTTTACTTTAAAATATATCTTATTGTGGTTTTAGTAAACGTACCAAAGTAGCCTAAGCATCCACCTGTGAAATTGGTATTGGGGTTTTGGGGTGCTGCCGTATTATTATTATTTTGCCCACTCACAGCACTGAGGGTAGTGAGGTAGTCAAACACCTTTGCATCCATGGATTGCATAGACACATATAAAGTATCTCCAGAGTCATGACTGCCACTAATAGGGCGGCTGATTTCATTACCATCAGTTAATTTATCATCAATAAGGGTAGTGCGGGGCTTCGGGGGCTTTTTTAATAAATCCTTAGGGGTAAGACCAAATATCTGGTAATAGTTTTTTACCCCAACTGAATCCTTAAAATGGGCTAATACAAAAAACTCTCCTTGGGTTTGGCCGGGAGGGCCACCCTTGCCTGGGCGCTTAAGTTGGGTTACCGAATCTATATCCAAATGCCGTGGGAGGTAAGAACTCGCTTTAAAGGTTTTGCCATCTACTTGTACGGTTAGTTGATAGGTTACCTCATTCAAGGCATTATATTTTGGGAGTATATAATAACCATTCGTGTCAAAGATTAAAGTTTTGGGGATGCCTGTATTATCTTCTAAAGTTACGGTTGCATTTTTTACCAATGGGGGTGCATAGTTAGCATCAAAATAGTTGGTGGTGCGGCTAACAATCACTGTAAAATCATTGACACCTTCCAGCATTTTGGCTTCAATAACGTATTGCGGGTTGCTATCATTAAGGTTTACGGTTATCACCTTTTGGCAGGCGGTAGCGCCTAATATTATGATGGATAGAAATAGATATATATAGTTTTTCATGCTTAATTAAAATTTAAAGTTGTAGGAAACAGAAGGTACCCATCTAAAAAGTGAGGTTTGGAGGGCTTCATTTTGCAAGGGGTTATCTTTATTTTGTTGGAAGGCTATAGAGTAAGCATTTTGCCTACCATAGGCATTATAGCAGGAGAAATTCCAACTAGATTCAAGCTTTTCTGTTTTCTTTACAATCCATGTTGCGCCCACATCAAGTCGGTTGTAGCTAGGCATACGGTAGCCGTTTCTCTCAGTATAATAGGGTACAAGGGTATTATTTACAATGTATTTGCCTGATGGAAAAGTTACCGCACTCCCTGTACTAAATACCCAGTTGGCAGATATTTTCCAATGGTCATTAATACTGTAGATGGCAACTATTGCCAAATCATGGATGATATCCTGCCTTGCAGAGTACCACTCCCCATTACTAATATTATCAAACTGGCGGAGGCTTCGGGCAAGGGTATAGCTAACCCAACCTGTGAGTTTGCCGCTTTGCTTATGCACATAAAACTCTGCGCCATAAGCTTTGCCCTTGCCGTATTCAAGTTCCGATTCCACATCTTTATTAAAGAAAAGCTGCGCCCCGTTTTTATAATCAATCTGGTTATAGAGTTTTTTGTAATATCCCTCCACAGAGCACTCAATCATATCATCCATAAAGTTGCGGAAATAACCCACAGAAACCTGGTCAGCGTATTGGGGTTTCACATTGTTTGTGCTGGGCACCCAAATATCAGTGGGGGAAGAGGTAGTGCTATTGCTTAGCAAATGCAGATACTGGTAATTCCTGCCAACAGATGCC
>JAPLCZ010000080.1:4389-7058 GCA_026391915.1 Bacteroidota bacterium
AATTCCTGCCAACAGATGCCTTTACAGAACTGAACTCATTTAATAAATATTTTGCAGAGAGGCGGGGCTCAAAGCCACCATGATATTTTATACTTTCGCCATTTTTGTAGCTCTTGCTGTCGGTTACATTTCCATCTTTATCATAGGTATATGCCACGCCCTCGCCAAGGTAATCAAACATGGAGTAGCGGAGGCCGTATTGCAAGCTCAGTAAATCCGTTACGCGTTGGTCATTCTGCACATAAAGCCCGCCTTCCAAAGCGTATTTATTAATGAGGGCATCATTAAAATTAATGCCTGTGCCACTAAGCCTTGTGGGGCGGAAAGTATGATGAATCAACCCAAAACCAAACTTCATTTTGTTATCAGGATTTATGAAATAAGAGAAATCTTGTTTGAGGTTAAAATCCTGAATGCTGGAGTTAATCTTAAAAGAAAATCCTGTGAAAGCCACAGCTATTTGGTAGGCATAGTTGCTATAGATTAGCGAGGTATTGCTAAACATCTGGCTATTGATAATGTGGTTCCAGCGCAGGGTGGCGGTGGTATTGCCCCAGTTAAAACCAAAGGCAGCCAGCCCAAAAACATCTTGCCCAAAATAGCCACTGAGGTAAATCCTATCCTTCTCCGTTATTTGGTAATTGGCCTTTAAGTTTAAATCATAAAAATAAAGAGATGCCTTGCGGAGGTTAGTATCATTGCTAAAAACCAAAAAGGCATCGGCATAGGTGCGCCTTGCACTAATGATAAAACTCCCTTTCTCTTTGACTATTGGCCCCTCCAAAGTCAGGCGAGATGATATTAACCCAATGCCCCCACTAAGGCTGTAATTTTTGGAGTTTCCGTCTTTCATTTTTACATCCATTACGCTGCTAGCCCTGCCGCCAAACTCTGCTGGCATGCCGCCTTTGTACAGCGTTACTTCCTTTAGCGCATCACTATTAAATACTGAGAAAAAACCTAGCAAATGCGAGGCATTATACACGGGTGCTTCATCTAGCAATATTAAATTTTGGTCTGTGCCACCGCCCCGCACATAAAAACCTGCGTTGCCCTCACCTGCGCTTTTTACACCGGGGGTTAGTTGCAGGGTTTTCATCACATCTTTTTCGCCAAAAAGCACGGGGATATTTTCTATCTCCTTGGGGGTGATGGTTACCACACTCATCTGTGTGTTTTGTATGTTTTTATCCTTTCTTTCGCCATGTATCTCCACCGTTTTGGTCTCGTTGGCGCTGGGGGCAAGCTGTATGTTTTTGCTGATGTTCTTATCCAGATTTATGGCAACCTCCTGCATATTATAGCCTATAAACTGATAGATAATAGTGTATTTGCCGGCGGGCAAAGTGAGGGAATAAAATCCATAAGTATTAGTAACAGTGCCCTTGGAGGTGTTCTCTTTTACCACCGCAATAGCACCAATGAGGTCTTCTCCATTTTTGGCATCTTTAATTGTGCCGCTAAGAGTAAAATTTTGGGCTGATGAAAAGAGTGGGTTTAATAACAGAATAGCAGCCAAAAGGGGCAGCAGAGGTTTTTTGAGTTGCATTATTGAGTTTGAAATTCAGAATTTGAAATTTGAGATTAAAGGGAGTTAAGGGTTCTCCCCAGCTGGGGGTTAGGGGGTGGAATATTTTGGTTTGATGACTAATTGCAGGTTGTTAGTTTGTATTGACGATTACCCGCCAAAAATGTTTCAAGGATTATAAAAATCCTTTTACGCAAAAACCTTGCAACGGGTGGGGTAGATGAAAATTGAAAGAAACAATACCCAAATAAAAGAGTAATAATTGAGAAAACAAAATTGATGTTTGATTCTTATTATTTCTCTAACTCAATGCTATCTTTCAAAAACCATTTGCTTTGCACTTGTATAGCATTAAAACCAATCTTTTTAGTGATGTTGCCAGAGGTAATAATCAAGATGCAGTGGGAAGTTTGGTAACCTTCGGTATGGTTATCTACAGAAAATTTAAAGTCTTTTAATTCGGATAATTTCCAATTTAAGCCTATGGTTTTATAAATAAAATCAAAAGCATTATGAATCCTTATTCTGTTACTTTGTGCTTTGTTTTTACATTCTTTTTTTATCTCATCTTTAGAAAAAGCATTGGGTTCATAAAGCTTATAATACAATTCTAACCCTTTAGCATCGGGGATAAATTTATCCAATCCTTTATTTTTATTACTTTTAAAAGAATTGAAAACTGCCGTGGATAGCTCCGGCAAACTATCAGCACCTTGCTTGCAAGCGGAGAGGAGAATGACTAAACAAAAACACAAAATAAGTTTCTTCATTAAAAATAGAATTTAATCCTCAGCGAAATTAAGTGCGCTAGCGGTATTGAAAACATCATTTTGCAAAAGATAAAAAAATGATTTTGGTGAATGATAAAAAAAACTTCTATATTGTGCGAAAATTCTAAAAATATGCAAACCATTCTTGTTCCTATTGATTTCTCCGAAGACTCTCTAAATGCTTTACACATGGCTATAAATGTAGCCAAAGCATCTCAGGCAGAGGTAAAAATGATTCACGTAAATAAAACCAGAATGTTCCTCTCTTTTGTAAGGGCAAAACCTACTGAAAACCCTGAGGACATTAAGCGAGATTTTACAGACCTGATTAGTCACACTGCTCATGAAGGCGTAAATTTAGATTACGTTAT
>JAPLCZ010000143.1 GCA_026391915.1 Bacteroidota bacterium
TATAGTTTGTGTTCATTTTTTTTGTTATTTATTTATATGAGTGATGGAGTGGCAAGTAGACCCGTTGGCCAAATGCTCTAAGTTCAAAACCTCTTTATATGATTTTGGATTGATGCTTAAACTGCCCGTAAAAGGATGATCCAGCATTACAATAATAAAAAGGAACATAGCAATGTAAACACTTAATAATGATGTAAGAGCAATATGTATTTTCTTATTTTCTATATCTACCAGCACAGCGCAAATAATTGTAATAAGAGCCCCTAACATAATAGGCAACCACATGGGAGGTGGAATTTCAGAATCTATAGAAGCAGTGCGCAAACCCCTATACATTGCCAATTGATTTAAGTGATTAAACATCTCAGAAACCAATTGTATTTGAAAAGTATTTTTGGGATTAAGATGTTCCATTTTATAAAACACATTATTGAAGGATTCAGGAGTTTTTTTGCTGGCTTTCATCTTTGCCATATTCGGTATTTCTTCATTAATTACATTGGAAACAAAATCAAGATATTCATTCATCATTTGTTTTGATTCAAGGGTATCAGGATAAAATTTTATATCGCGATATAAACCCAAGGCAGAACTCCCCTCCATGCTCATATTATTTTGCGCATCGTTTAATTGCCCCCATACTCCAAATATTACAAAGCCCAATAGTAGTGCATAAAAACTCGCAATGGTAGTAAAAAAGAAACCCGTTACCTCATTATGAGAACGAAGGACTTTAACCCTTAAATAAGTACGAAAAACAAAAGCAAGCAGCCCACCAAAGAGTGCCGCTGATAAAATCATCAACGTAAAAAGCAACAGCGGTGATATCTGAAGCATATAATAAGTAATAGCCATATCCTTTATTTATTAGTTAATGAGTAAGGATGCAAAGGTGGGTGTGCTATAGATGTTTGCTATTGCATAACTTTGGATAATAGTTATAGAATTCACGGGTTTAAAAAAGGTGCGTCACTCAGAAGGAGCCTTTTTGGAGATAGAACGAGTTGACATCCGCGAACAAGGCTCCTCCTGAGTGACTGAAGGTTTTAGTCCCCATTTTGGGTTAAATAAACCAAAAAAAGCAACCCATTGCTGAATTGCTTTTCATTTTTTATTCTTCACTTTTCACTCTTCATTCTACTGCATCCATTTGTAATTATTCATTACATGATTTAGTACCGCTTGGCTTTGGTATTCCGCAGCTTTACTTAAATTTTCTTGTGCAGTGCAAATGCTTTTAAACGCCTCATCATGTTTGCCTGCAGCATGATGTTTTGCAGCCTCACGATGATTTTTTGCTACCTCATCATAAAAGATAGCTGCCATAGTATGGTTTTCAATCCCTTGTTGGTTTTCAAATATGGGTTTGCATTCTTCTCTTTTAATAGGTATTGTTAAAGCTGTCATTTTGTTTGTTTTATTTACTCTCTAGCATCCTGCTAGGCGGGTTATAAAAAGACCTTTTATAACACCACAAAGGTTGGTTGTTTATAAATTATATGCATTGCACAACTTTAAGATTAAGTTGTATTATTCGCAGGTTAAATCACTACAAGCTCTTTTTCTTATTACTTGCTACCAACACAGCACCCTCTATTAAGAACACAGCTCCAAAGATAGATGACCATTGCATAGAATAGTTCTTTTTCTGGTTTCCTTTTCCGGATTTTAAGGTCATTACCCTTTCTGCGTTTACTGTATTAAATCCTGTAAAGGCCACCATTAACAGACCAAGGACAATAAGGATGATTCCAATTATTTTTTGCATTGTATTTTAATTTATTTTTTGCCGAAAATCCCCGTTTTTTGGCGTTCTACTTTAAACTCTTTCCTGGGAGGCATATTATTCAATCCATTCATTTTGCTATATGCTATTAGCAAAGCTTCAGGATATTCTCCATTATAATCTATCTTATAAAATGAATATCCATTATAGGGGATTACGTTTTGTGCAACAGAGAATTTCAACTGTTTATCCACTCCCATTTTCTTAAAATAAAGCATAAAAGCAATTGCCCTCTCTCTGTTCAGTTTTTCCAAACGGGCATTGATGATATTAGGATTAGTAAATGCTGCACATTTTTCTTGCACAGTAAAAAGCATAGCGCCTTTTATTTGCTTACTTACATAATTTAGAAATACAGAATCTTTTACTGACATCCTTGCAACACAAATAGAATCTGAATCAGTAAACTGCTGTTCATTTTTATGATTACGGACTAAATAATACTTTTTCTTGGCTTCAAAAAACAAGATGTATTCTTTTTCTTTGGCAGTATAATGTTGTGGGGAAACCGCAATACTTGCATCAGGATTTCTTAAAAGAAATCTGGACATTTTTTTAATGAAGTGTTTCTGATTTGCTACCAATTCACTACCCAACATTTCCCATTTTAAAGTCAATGACTTTTCAATTTCCGATTCAGTATTTTTTACATGAATTCTATAAGGTATGGTTACTGGTTTCACAAAAATATTTGTGAGTACATCAATAATTACATCCCACAAATCAAACTTTGGGTCTTTCAGATTTCCTGTTATAGGAATTTCATAATCAATTACATTACCTTGCTCTCTTACAAATGCCATAATGAGTGGCAGTGGTAGCCATGTTTTATCTTTTTATGCTGTTAAGTGTTCGACTGTTCAAGCCTAAACTTGAGCCCATCAATTCATATATTTAAACAAACTCAACTGAGAAATCTTCGCAAAACTGCTCTGCGCTGCTTCCAAAGCCAGCTGGTCTTTGTTCATTTTGGTAATCGCAGAGGTGTAGTCCAAGTCTTCTGCGTCAGACTTAGTGATCTTGAGTCTTAAGGTAACTTCATCCAGTACGTTGTTTTGCATGTCGACTACATTCATATCCGTACCAATTTGTGCAATGGCGTTACTTACACCTTGTTGCAAAGTGTCCATTTCTGC
>JAPLCZ010000293.1 GCA_026391915.1 Bacteroidota bacterium
TAGGCTCTTCAAGAATTTTTAGTAGGATATTCCCCTCTTTACCCAACCTCTCTGGCAACCAAATTATCTGTATTTTGTAGCCCTCATACACGGGCATTAGAGATAGATGCTTAATGATTTCGCGGCACTCATCTGCTGTAATATTTCCTTGTTTGTTTTCCGCCTCAATGTAATTCATCCAATCATTATACTCCATAAATGGGTTGGCTTGCAATGCCATTTTCCACTCTTTAAAATAATCAAGACTCTTGGGTGGGGTACCTGATTTAAAAGGAATCACCGGATAAGTATAATATACATCAGGATGCTCTAATGCCTTGGTTTTGCGACAGGATTGGCATTCGCCACAGGAGTCATTTTCAGTAGGGTTATGACAGTTTACATATTGTGCATACGCCAAAACAAGTGCTAAAGAACCCGCCCCCGTTTCTCCTAAAAAGAGTTGCGCATGGCTAATTCTTTTCTCACGCAATGATTTTAAAAGCCGCGCTTTGGTAGGTTCTTGTCCGGGGATTTCTGCAAAAAGCATGGGGCAAAGTTAGGGAGGGGTAGTTTAAAATCTAAATCAAGTTACCTCTTAAATCTTGATGAATGTTCATTAGTAAGAAGTCTCCATTTGCTACCTTCGCACTCCCATGCAAACTACTTTTCTTAAAACTCTTGCACAACAACTTTCTGATTCGGAAAATCAGAAAACCTTGGTTGTATTCCCAAGTAAAAGAGCAGGGGAGTATTTCAGGAATTTGTATGCGGAAAACCCGCCTGAGATAACCACCATTGAGGAATTTATTACCCATGCCTCGGGGTTAAAAGTATTAGAAAACCGTGAGTTGATTGTGGTGCTTTACCGCATTTACAAAAGCTTTAGGGCGGATGAAAGCTTTGAAGATTTTTATGGCTGGGGCAATATGCTTTTGCGGGATTATGATGAGATAGACCGATACCTTGCTAACCCCAAAAGGATTTTTGCCAACCTCTCTTCCATTAAGCAAATGGAAAATTTACCTGAGGAAGATGAGGAGGCTTTGAAGTTTTGGAGTACCATTGATGCAGAACATCAATCACCCATGCAACAGAGGTTTTTGGAACTATGGGAGTTGTTTGAAAAATGTTATTACTTACTCAACAAAAAATTATTAGCAGAGGGGAAAGCATACACCGGTATGGCATACAGAGCCGCTACAGAAAAGCTAATTGGAGGCGAAGTAAATTTAGAATTTGATAAAATAATTTTTGCCGGATTCAATGCCTTTAGCAAGGCAGAAGAAACAATTATCAAACATTTAATCAAACAGGGGAAAGCCGAAATTTACTGGGATACGGATAGATTTTATCTGGAGAACAAAGAAATGGAAGCGGGGTATTTTATCCGCAGGGCGGCAAAGAATTTAGGCATCACCAAACCCAATTTTGTGATTGATGAATTGCTAAATTCTCCAAAGAAAATTGAGATAACAGGAATACCATTAGTCACCAATCAGGTAGAGTGGTTGAAAAATGTTATGGCAAAACTAAAGTTAGAAAACAGGCTTGATGCCAACACTGTTGTTGTGTTGCCAGATGAAAGTTTACTCCCTTGGTTGATGGCAACTATGGGGGAGGATATTCAGCAATTCAATATCACAGCGGGTTATCCATTAGCATTGCATCCTTTCCATTCTTTGGCGGAATATATGGCGGAGGCAAGAGTAAATTTTAAGCCTGATTTGCAATCCTATTATTATAAAGATGTGATGGCTATTCTGCGCCACCCGTTGTTGGATTTTAATGCCTCAGAAAATGAAAAGATGATTGCCTCAATTATCAAAAATAACTGGAGCTATATCAATAAAAAATTCTTTGCTGAGGAAGGCACCAACCCCATATTAAAACTCATTTTTGGTGTACCTAATTCCATTGATGAAACTGCTAAGTGGTTACTGATGTTGCTTGACTTTTTTGGTAAGCAAAATTCTACTTTTGCCAACTACCATTTGGGGATTGAAATGCTACGTGAGATTATAGAATCCAATAGAATCTTGCTTAAAGAAAATACGGATTTAAACCCTGCCATTTTCCATAGATTTTATAAACAAGCTGTGAGCCTTGCAAGGTTGCCGGTGCATGATGAAGACCTCAGCAAACCACAGCTTATGGGTACTTTGGAGAGCCGTTGCCTTGATTTTGAAAACGTGATTATTTTGGGTATGAATGAGGGTAGTTTCCCTGCCTCAGGTGGCGGACATTCATACCTGCCATTTGATATAAGAAAGGGTTACGGCATGCCCACTTTCGATGAGCAGGATAACCTCTCTGCCTACTATTTTTACCGCCTTATCCAGCGCGCTGAGAGAGTTTATTTGGGATATAATACCGACACTTCTCAGCCGGGGGTAGAGGCAAGTAGGTACATTAGGCAGATAGAATATTTGCTTGCACCCAAGAACCCAAAAATAGAATTTATCACCACGCAACAAACCTTAAATGTTGCGCCATTTTCTCCTCTCAATATTCAGTTTGAGAAGGATGAGAATTACACCTCAGCCTTAATAAGGCAGGCTTCCGATAAAGGATTTTCTCCAAGCGGCTTGAGTACATATTTTACTTGTTCTTTGCAGTTTTATCTGCGCTATGTTGCCAAACTTTACCCTGTAGATGAAGTGGAAGAATCTCTTGAAGCCAATACCTTCGGCACGCTGTTCCATGAAGTAATGGAAAGGTTTTATACGCCCTTTGTAGGCAAGCAGATTACCAAAGAAACTATGGCAGCAAGGCGCAAACAATTACAGGAAATTATGGATGAATCTTTAGTGTCATTAAAAATGGCAAAGGAGGAATACCGCAACCAAAATTCTTTGCTTCTGGAAACCATAAAAATACTTGCAGATAAAACCCTTGAGCTTGATGCGCAGTATGTGCCGTTTAAAATTATTGATTTAGAAAAAAAGCATTACCATTCTTTAAAAATGCCTAACCTTGGTAGTATAAATTTCAATGGAACAATTGATAGGGTTGATGAAAAAGGCGGAATATTTAGGGTTATTGATTACAAAACCGGTAAAGCAGGCAAATACCTTTTTAACTGGGAAACCGACACCCTAAACCCTGACAACAAAGAAGCATTTCAAGCCATGTTCTACACCTGGATTTATGAAAAACAAAATGCAGGTGCCTCCTTAAAACCTAATATTCTACCCTTAAAAGATTTGTATAACGGATATCAAACAATCAACAAAAAAGAAGAAGCTATTACCGCAATTGAGCTGCTAAATTTTGAGAAGAAACTGCAAGAAACTATTGCTATTGTTTTCTCAAAAGACCACCCCATCACCCAAACAGAGGACACCGCTATTTGTGGTTATTGCGATTATAAAAATCTCTGTTTGCGGTAGGGTGAGGTCTTATTATAGGGCTACACCTTTTGTAATTAAGTTACGCACTTTTAGGCGATGCAAATTAAATAATGCTTACTCTATTACCAATTTTTGTGTAACCACCCCGCTATTATTTTGTAGTTTTATGAGGTAAATTCCTTTGGTAAAGTTGGTGGTATTAATAGTAGTGGTCGCTGTGGTTTCTGCACTTTGGTTGCCGCTTGTAGTATATATCTTTTTACCCTCAATATTATAAACTTCAAGACTCCAGTTTTGGTTATGGCGGGCATCAAAAAGTACTGATACCTGTGTGGTGGCTGGGTTAGGGTATATGCCAATAAAAGTAGGTTGGGTTTCAGGTTTTGCTATGCCAGCATTGATGGATTCAAAGATGGTAGTCTCATTACTATTAAGTATTTGCCTCTTCATTTTATCAGCATTATAGTAACCCACAAAAGCAATAACCTTAAGGTCTTTTTCTTTCCATTTTTTAGGGATATCCAAATTGCTAAAGGTGTATGAGTAGGGTTTGTTTACCTCCGGTGCAGAGGGTATATAGCCGTTTTTACCATAAGCTCCTGCTGGCATCAGGCGTACCACATGGCGGTGAGTGTAGCCCTTAATTGTATCTCCTTTATGATATAAAGTTGGGCGGCTTGCATCACTATTAAAATAGCTTTTTTGGTCATAGCCATGGCCTACGCCTGTAACGCTATCCTCTACCAAAAGCAGGTGAACCCGTAGGTTGCCTGTGGGTGGTATATAACTAAAATTGCAGCTAACAGTGCTGGTGAGTTTGCGGGTAGTGGCATTATAAGTATTGCTGATACTTACACCGCAAAAAGCTGTGTCATTACTTCGCACATAGCAGAGACTATCCCACTTTTGGCGGCTTACCGCAATGTAGCCTTTGTATGTATAGACAGGGATGGGGTAATTGCCTCTATCAATGCAGGCACCGGGTGCAAAAGTGGTAAACTCATTGGCAATGGTTTTACTCTCTGGGATGGTCATGCTATCCGTACCAAAACCCGCGTGGTGAGTAAAGCTGATGACGTTGGAATATTTTTTTAAAATCTCTTCTGCCACTAATCCGCCATCAGGGCAAAAGCCACAGGGGGCGGTAGAAAATTCCTCCAACAAAACCTTTTTGATGGGTTGTTGCGCCAATGCTTTGAGGCAAAACAATAAAGAGAAACAAAGAAAAATTTTAACGATTTTCATGTGTTTATTTTTTATGATTATTGAACAAAGTTATAACTAACCATTGCCTACTTAAAAGCAAAATCACTTAACTATTGTTACCGCGCCAGTCGTTACAGTATTACTTTTATGCCCTGCCCTGTCAGTAACATAGATTTCAAAAGTCGCTTGTTGACTGCTTGAGTTATCTGTGATTTCTGTACTCTTTAAGGTAATAGCCACTTTGCCCTGGATGGCAACTTTAGCATCTGTTGGTGCTAATTGGCTAAGGCGGTATTTATAGGTAATGTTGATTCTTTTATCAGTAAGAAAAAGGTTGGTGGCAGCAGCATTATTTTCTCCAAGGTCGCCATCACCATCTTTATAACCAATGGTAAAAACTAAAGAATCTTTAAACGCTTTTACGGAGTTGGGGGCAACACTTTCAAAAGTAATATCAGGAGTAGTGCTCATGGTGGGAGTAGGTGTTTTTTTGCAAGCTAAGGCAAGCAGGGGGAGGATCAAAAACAAATGTATTTTTCTCACGGATTTACTTTACAATAAATGAGTAATGTTCAATAAAATAATTCTGACTGTTGTTGTTAGGGAATTCAGCGGGAGTGCTGTGGTCAGGGTCTCTGCCGTAATAGCGCACATACATAGTTTTGCCTTTGGTAAACTGATTAGAGTTGATATCCATATGCCAAACATGGTAAGTGGTATCCAAGGTTGCATTTACTTCAATTGCTTTTGAAAAATCAAAAGGGTCTGATGAAAACTTAACTTTATTATCAAGGAATTTATCCACTTTGGTTTCTACATCATACACATAAAAATAAAAGTGGAGGAGCTTATTGTAAGGCACAGTAAAGGCTGAATAATAAGAGGGTCTTGCGGTATCACAACGGCTATACTTATCATCATAAGCCACTATTTCCTGCACTTGGATATTGTTGTTAGGTTTAGGTGATGCTGTATTTCCGTTGGCATCTTTTGCCCCATTCATAATCCATTTGTTAATGTGGTACATCTCTCTAGTGGTGAGGGGTGGCGCATATCTGGGCATCCTGCCAAGAATAGAATCTCCGGTAACAAGTCTTTCATGCAACCAAGAGAAATTAGTATCTCTTGGCACCACACGATAGGTAAAAGAATTGAGCACATCATTCTTAATTACTTTATGCCAAACCAAAGTATTATAAGATGCTTCTACTGAAGAAAAATCAGGCTCAAACATTTTACCATGGCAACTTGGTATAGCGCATTTTTTAGAAAGTATAAAAGTATAAATCCCCGTGATAGTACTAGAATCTATCTCCTTAATTACAGGAGGAGTTTTAGTAGTTTTAGTGATGCTATCATAAGGGTTTTTAGTATTGTCAATAGTTTTTGTACAACTAAGCACAAGCACTGCAGCCACAGCCATCAAGAAAAATAAAGCGATATATTTTTTCATAATTATTTAGGCAAACGCAGAGGTTAAAACTTTTCCTTTAAGATAGGTAGATGGGATATCTGGTAAGAACCCAAGAATGTGGGCAATGGTAGGTACTAAATCAATGCTCTCACCTTCCACAGAATTGATTACATTATTCTGTTTTATTTTGCCATTTGGGCCAAGCACTAGACAGAAAATTTCTTTAGAGCCTACATCACCACCATGGTCAATTGCTTTTCTGCCCTGGGCATCCATGATAGAATTATGGGCATTGTCCCTTCCGTGTTCCGGCACCACAATCATGATGGTGTCATCCTTCATTCCCGGTGTGTTTTGTATCGTTTGCCATAGGTGCGCTGCAGCATAATCTGCTTTGTGTAGATTATCGCAATACTGGCTAAAATTGAAATGGCAAATATCCACATCAGTCATATTTACCACAGTAAGTTCGGGCTTAAATTCCTTAATAACTTTTTCAGCAAAAAAGATATTGTACATATCTCCACTCATCATCCTAAAGCCCCATGGGTCATTCAGTTTTCCATTATTGGCATCATCCATTAAGGCATCCATAAATGCATTGATGGCAACTTTATCTGCTTCAGTATTGGTAAAGTTTGCACCATTCTGTAAAGATTTATTGAAATTACTATTCAGGTAATTCCTCATGCTATCCATAGAAGTAATCTCAGCAGGGGCAAAGGTTCTGCATAAGTCCACAGCTTTATAAGAACCATTAATCATGAAGACATTTGGGCAAAGGAAATTAGCACCATATTTAGCACCATAAGCGGGGTCACTACTATGGCTCAGGAATTCATTTTCACCAGAGCTATTAGAAATCCACCAGTCATTTTTTGCGGTTTGTGATGGTGAGTTATGTTTTCTGTAAAACTCAAAAATACTTGGTTTGGGGGTGAAGTCATCAAAGGTGGTGTAGTTATCAGTATAGGCACCTGTTAGGGCAACCGTATTCCCTTGAAAATGCCCAGCAAGCATACTGTTATATCGGAAGTTTTTGTACAAGGTTCCGTAGTTGCTTAGGGGTGTGCTGCTAAGTGTTGGCAACTGCCCTATAACTGGTGCAATATCTTTACTGATAGCCTCACTGCCTGCAAAAAGATTAGGCATAAGGTTGCCCTCTGCTTTTTGCACAGATTCAAGACTCCTAACCCCGCCTGCAAAAAGGCAAAGCACCACATGATTAACTACCCTTGAGCCTGTAGCGGCGAACAATCTACCTGATGGTAATATATAAGGGGCAATCAGCATACCTGCTCCTGTAACCCCAATTGTTTTAATAAAATCTTTTCTTTTCATGGCTTAGTGGTATTTGTATTCATCAGAGGTTAAGAAGGAATAATAGACATTGGCAGCAGTAATTTTAGTATCTGCTTTTATCATTTCTGTCATTTTATAATTCTCCATTTCGGTAGGGGGGCGATGATAAAATTTATCATAGGTGGCGTTAATAAAAGCAGGGATATCTTTCCTTAATTGCGTAGAAGCCGGCAACACCAAATTACCCCTGTTGAGGTAGCTACGGATTATCCTATCTGTTACCAAATCCTTATCTTCCAATCCTGCATAGCAGTTAAGGGTAATGCTTAATTCGTCAGCGGGCATTGCTTTGCCAAATACATCAGAATAGGCAGTGGAGATATATTCTATCTGTTTCTTTAGCGCAGTTTTATTGATATTGGTGAGGGAAACCGGTTGGGTTTGTACCTCAAATATTTTTTGAATCTCTTTGCTGCAAGCTAATAGCCCAACAAAAAGCCCCAGAATAATGGTGGCAAATATGAGTTTTCTTTTCATGATTTTTTATTTTACGCCTAAGTATTCATCACTTAGGAAAATGTTTTTTAGTAAGTCAGTAATGTTATGGTCCTTTTTATAAATAGGGGTGAGGGATGCTACCTCTGCAGCAGTGGGCTCTCTGAATAAATAGCGTAAATAAACGCTGCGTATCTGCCCCTCAAAATACTCATTGGATTCAAAAAAGATATTGATATATTCTGATTTGGAAGTGCCTGATTTCAAGAATAACTGCCCCTGGAATCCAGAGAACATATAATAGATATTCGTCATCTCATCAGTGGTAGGTTTGCGCATAAGAAAATAAGGAAATGAGGCATTTGCCCACGCATATTCTCCACCTATTAAGGCATCATAAAGCGGGTTAAAAGTCATGCGTTTATGTACCTCCACCAAATCAATAGAATCAGTTAAAAAATTCTGATATGTTCTTCTTAAAATTTTAAGTCTATTAACATCTTCCACATAGCCATTATGTGCCGCCTTTTGGCTGCTGTCATTCATTAAACCTGCATAGTAGGTGATGTAATACCCAATCACCATGTCCGAATTGGATTTCAATAAACCCGCATTATCAATATTATAAAGATGGTCTTTAAAATCTGCCATTGCCATAAGTTGGCTAATAAGATTATCGCGGTTTTCTTTAGAGCAATTGTTTTTATCAATCACTGTTCTTGCACCAATTTTCTCAAGGTTTGTAGGTGTGCGCCCAATTACATCAATATAAACTTTCTGGATAAAATTATCCTTAAGCACATTATCAATAGTGGAATCCTGCGGTGGGTTATTGCCCTTAACTATCTGCGTTTCCACTTTTGTGCAGGCAGTGGAAAGCAGCAAGCAGCCCAATGCTGCTGTGATAATAAATGATTTTATTTGTTGCATGGCAAAGCAAAGGTAACGGACTTCTGAGATATACAAAATTAATTTCTTTGTCACCAAATACGCTTAAGAAAAACTCTGGCTCAAGAATTTATCCTCCCATTCCTCTTTAGTTATTTTTAGCCAATTGCATTTGATATTATGCCACTCCGGCCAAATGAAATGCTCAATAAAACGAAGTCCGCTTTTTTCCAATACCCGCCTTGATTTTAAATTTTCAATATGGGTAATTCCATAAATTTCTTTGAGATTCATCTGACGAAAACCATATTGTAAGGAGGCTTTTGTAGCTTCAGTAGCATACCCCTTTCCCCAGTATTTTTGGATAAGGCGGTAACCACTATCATAAAAATCAATATGATTATTGATGGTGGTTTTCATCAGTTTTAAGCCTGCCCAACCTACAAAATTGCCTGATAATTTTTCAATAATTGCCCAACGCCCAATGCCGTTTTCAATGTATTGGTTGAGTACAGATTCAATAGTAGTTCTGCATTCGTCAATAGTTTCCACGGGTTTATTGCCAAGATATTTATGCACCTCTGGGTCGGAGTCCAATTCAAACATTCCAACATCATCGGTGAGCTGGAATTCTCTTAGGATTAGTCTATCTGTTTCAATATAGAATTTGATGTCAGCCATTTATTCAATATGCAAATTAATGGGATGGTGATTTTTTGCGAAGCAAAAAATCACCAACATTACTACATCCTTTCATACACAATTGCCACCCCTTGCCCCACACCAATACACATAGTTGCTAGCCCGTATTTAACCTCTGGGCGGCGTTGCATTTCATGGATTAAGGTAGTAGAAATTCTGCTACCTGATGCACCCAAAGGATGCCCCAATGCTATTGAACCCCCATTTACGTTGATGATATTTTCATCTAACTCCAACTCACGGATGCAAGCAATTACTTGGGCGGCAAAAGCCTCATTAAGCTCTATTAAACCAAGGTCTGCCACGGTTAATCCTGCCCGCTTTAAAGCTTTTTGTGTGGCAGGCACTGGACCTATGCCCATGCAAGCGGGGTCAACCCCTGCGGCGGCGGCACTCACTACTCTGGCAATGGGTTTTAGGTTATACTCTTTTAGCTTTTTTTCATTCATTAAAAGCAGGGCAGCAGCGCCATCATTTAAGCCGGAAGAATTCCCGGCAGTTACTGTTCCATCCTTTTTAAAAGCGGGTTTTAATGCGGCTAATTTATCTACTGCAGAGAGGCGTGGATGTTCATCTTTAGAAACCATTACTACCTCTTTGCCTTGCTGCACTGCCACAGGTATTATCTCATTATTATACTTACCTGCTTTGTGTGCGGCTTCATATTTTTCTTGGGTGCGGTATGAGAATTCATCTTGCACCTCTCTGGTAATTTTATATTTCTCAGCTACGTTTTCCGCAGTTTCGCCCATAGGGAATGGGTGGTACATGGCAGCCAATTTTGGGTTGGTGAAACGCCACCCCAAAGAGGTATCATATATCTCAACATTTTTATCAAAAGCTGCTTGTGCTTTGTTCATCACAAACGGTGCACGGCTCATGCTTTCGCTGCCACCTGCAATAAATACATCACCATAACCCACCATTATATTTTTGGCAGCATCCATAATGGATTGCAAGCCAGAAGCGCAAAGTCTGTTAACGGTAACCCCTGCTACAGAAACAGGAAATCCTGCTAAGAGGAGAGCCATTCTTGCTACATTTCTATTATCCTCCCCTGCCTGATTGGCGGCGCCTAAAATCACCTCTTCCACATCCTCCATTTTTGCGGTGGGGTTGCGCTGCATCAAGGCTTTTAATACCAAAGCAGCAAGGTCATCAGGGCGAACTGAGCTAAGTGCCCCAGCATATTTTCCTATTGGGGTGCGCACCGCATCCACTACATAAACATCTTCCATAAATCAATAAAATTTAAGGCAAAGTTAGGGCGGTGAAATTTTAAATGAGGAGTTGGAAACCTACTTAACTGCTATTACAGAAATCTCCACATTAGCATCCTTTGGCAGCCGTGCTACCTGCACCGTTTCGCGGGCAGGTGGGTTCTCTTTAAAATGGAAACCATAGATATTATTAACTACCCCAAAGGTGCTGAGGTCTTTTAAAAAGATGGACGCTTTTACTACATTTTGCCAACCCATACCAGCTTCTTTTAAGATAGCCTCAAGGTTGCGCATTACTTGCCATGTTTCTAATTCTACATCGTTATTGCCTGCCATATTTCCGGTGGCTGGGTCAAGTGCAATTTGCCCTGAAACGTAAAGGGTTTCGCCAACCAATACGGCTTGGCTGTAAGGGCCAATAGGTGCAGGGGCTTTGTCTGTTAAAATAATTTTTTTTGTTGTCATGTTGTCCTCCCGAGGTGTTTAAATCCGTTGATTAAAATGGTGATGTCTTTATATACTGAGTAGTCTTTTGCATAGAGATAATCCAACCGCATTTTTGTGGTTTCATCAAGGTGATTGTGGTGGAGTTCATCTGCCGGATTGAGGATTCCCTTTTTTATTTTGGGTAGCTGGATGATGGTGTTTTCAAGATTGGAATACGCCACAAAACTGCGCTTAAACAAAAGCAAATTTAAGAGGTTTAGCAGATAATTCCCTTTCTCTTTTACCAACCAAATATTAAGTGGCAATGTGATGATAAGAAACACTGCTGCTAAAAAATCAAATAACTTTTTGTTGAGTTTGTTTTCGGGTTTCAGGATTAATAATTCAAGCTCATAAGTGTAATAGTCCCCTGCGGTATCTTTAGAATTGCTACCAATTACAAATAGACTTTTCTCAGGTACTATCTTAAAATCTGGGCGGGGGTTGGGCAGCTTTGCCATCCAGTTTATCATATCCTCTGAGGCTATATCTTTTGCGCAAAAAATTATCTCATTGAGCTTATAAATGGCATTGATTTCATCCAACTGCGCTATGCTGCCAATGTATCTTTTATCAGTAGAAGTTTCATTATTGCCCTTTACCAATCCAATCAAATTATAGCGCAAACGGGTTTTATCAATGAGGCTTATTACGCGGTCAGCTTCGGCAGCAGAACCCACAATAGCTATCCGCTTTTCATCGGTTTCATTAAGGGAAAAAGTTTTGTTTTTTATGTAACGAATCAGGCTGCGGGTAATGGTAAAAACTACTGCTGCTGCCATTGCCCCAAGTACAATTAGGGCTCTTGAGTAGCGGTAGTTTTCATTAAGGAATGCATACATCACCACAATGAAAATAGTACCCAGAAACACTCCTCTCAAAACTTTAGAAATATGCCATGGTTTTCTGTAACCGCCAGCTAAGGCAAGTCCCAAAATCCAAATTGAAATATAGACAGGAACAAAGAAATTATAAAGCAATGCAGGGTAGCCACCACCATCAATATATTTAATAGTTTTCTCCCAATATCTAATGATGGCAAACATGGCAATGTACATCAACCCAAAATCAAAAGCAGGGAGTGCCATCACTTTAAAAATTCTTTTACAAAGCGCCATAAAAGCCCGTAAATAAATTGCCAGATATAGCAACGAAGTAAACAGAAAAGCCTTGCGTTTGGAGAGGTGTTTCTCTGCAAAAATTATCATGGCTTTGTAGAAGATACGCACATAATTAACGCTGCTTTTCTTAGTACTCTCCCCTTTGTAATGGATGATGCGGGTGTGCGGAAAATAATAGTTTTTGTATCCTGCTTTTATAATTCGGTAAGAGATATCAATATCCTCCCCGTACATAAAAAAGGATTCATCAAGCAGCCCAATTTCATCCAATGCTTTTTTGCGGAACAGCATAAAAGCACCCGCCAAAACATCTACCTCATGGGTTTGGTTTTTATCTAAAAAACCAAGATGATATCTGCCAAAGGTTTTGGATTTGGGTAGTATTTTATTGAGCCCACAGATTTTATAAAAGGCAGTGGCAGGGGAGGGGAATCCTCTTTTTGATTCCGGTAAAAACTCACCACTTCCATCCAACATCATCACGCCTAATCCACCTGCATTTGGGTGAGAATCCATAAATTCTATGGTCTTGATAAATGTATCTTCCTGCACTACGGTATCAGGATTCAGGAGGAGTTGATACTCCCCTTTGCAAAGCCTTAATGCTTGGTTATTGGCAACAGCAAAACCTGTATTGGTTTTGTTTTCTATCAGGATAATATTGGGGAATCTATCCTTCACCATCTCCACAGAGCCATCCACAGAATTATTATCTACCACAAAAACTTCTGTGAGCCAATTGGGGTCAGTGCGCAACATCTCATCTGCTGCTTTTTGCACACTAAGCAATGCCTGCTCAAGGAAGTATTTTACATTGTAGTTTACTATTACTACACTAAGCTTGATGGACTGGTTTTGCAAACTTTAAATTTACTACAAACCTAGTATAGGGAAAATTAAGAATTAATAATTAATAATGAAAAATACCTGCCCGACTGCATGCGGGAAAACTGAACAGTGGTACTACTCTCCCTTAAAATGCCCCACCGAACCAAAAATAATACTGAGGCATTTGCCCCATTGTACAAAAGTTTCTTCGGTAAGGGGTTTATCAATACTGGGCTCTAAGAAGTCTTCTTTACTTGGTATAGCAATTATCAAATTACCTCTTGTAAAAGAGTAGGCAACTGGTGCGCCTGCGAGTTTAGTATAGTCCATCATTTTTTGTAGCAAGGCTGGGGTGAAAATGGATTTACCCTCAAAAGTTGCATCGCCTTCCAGGGTGTAAAGCCCCCTCATTAAGGAGAGGTCAATGGATTTATTGATGTCGTTTTCAAGAGGATTATCCCTTACACGCCTAAAGAAATTTTGGGTGTTATTGAAATATGCAATTGAATTCCCCGCCAATAAAGATTGTGCTTTGCCAGCTAGATTGGTAACAATGTTTATTGGGTCAATGGTTGGCAAAACCACTGCTTCTTCATCAAACTCTATATGGAAAGGAAAATATAAAAAAATACAGTTGAAAGCATCCACTTTTATCTCAGCACAGCGCAGGTGAGTACCATCAATATACCCGTCCATAAAATCTTTGTTGATAGAAAATTTTCTATTGGCTTCAAATAAATCACTAGCATCAATTGTCTTTTGAAAAACGCCTTTCTCCGGGTTATATTCCATTTCTGGTTGCACAAACTCAATAAGCTTTTTGGCTATATTCGTTTTGAAATTGAAGGTGGTTTTCCTTATTAAATATCTATACAAAGGGAAATAAGTAGCAAGGATAAATACTATTAACAGAACAAAATTTTGTGGGTGTAATGAAAGAGATAACTGGAATATTGCAAGCGCTACATAAACCCCAATAAGCCCTATCTTTTTTCTTTTTGCAGAAATTCTTTGCCCTTCCAATTCTAAAAGTTGTGGGGCAATTTCGGTAGCATAAAACGCTTTTAATTCTTCTTCTGTTTTGATAATTTTATTATTCTTAAACTTTCCAAAAGTTCTTAACTTTTGGAAAGTTGTTTTCTAATACGGGTCAACATCAATAGCCACTTTTACGCCTCGGTAGTCTTTGGTTTTGTTGAAGTTTTCCACCTCCATCATAATGTGGTTTTTCACAAAGTCAATGTCGGTTTTGGTGCGTTCTATCTTCACCATTATTTGTCGGATGTAGTAATTGCGGATGCGCCCAATGGCAGGGGCTTCAGCCCCTAAAACACGGCTGCCCAATTCATCTTTTAATTTATTGGAAAGCCATGATGCAGCCTCCTGCGCCTTCTTTTCTTCCTTATCTCGTACAATTAATTTAATGAGTTTATAGAACGGCGGATAGCGGTAAAACAGCCTGTCATTAATTTCTGTTTTGTAAAAACCTTCGTAATCATTTGCCAATATAAAATTAAAAATGGGGTGTTCTGGGCTATAAGATTGGACCACCACTTTTCCCCTAATATTCCTGCGCCCTGCTCTGCCACTCACTTGCGAAATTAAAGAGAAACACCTTTCCATAGCTCTGAAATCCGGATGCCTGAGGAGTTGGTCAGCGGAGAGGATTCCTACCAAGCGCACTTTCTCAAAATCCATCCCTTTGGTCACCATCTGTGTGCCTACCAAAATATCCGCTTCGCCATCCTCCAACGCCTGTATAATTTTATTGAAGGAATGCTTTTTTCGGGTGGTGTCCTGGTCCATGCGCAGGGTTTTGCGGTCAGGGAAAAAGATACCCAATTCGTCTTCAATTTTCTCAGTACCAAAGCCCAGCATCTTCATGCTAAAATTGCCACACTTGCCACACTTTTTGGGGAGGTCTTCATGGTAGCCGCAATAATGACAAACCAATTGTTTTAGGTTTTGATGGTAAGTAAGTGAGATATCGCAGTTCTTGCATTCCGGCGTCCAACCGCACTCCATACATTGCAACATAGGCGCATAGCCACGGCGGTTTTGAAAAAGAATTACCTGCCCACCGCCCTCCATAGTGGCTTTCATTTCTGCCATCAGCACAGAGCTAAAATGGCTTTTCATCAGCTTCTTTTTTTGCTCATCACGTAGGTTGGCAATTTTAATTTCCGGCATTTGTATGTCTCCAAATCTGTTGTTGAGATTCACCAAACCGTATTTGCCACGTTGGGCATTAAAGTAAGATTCAAACGAAGGCGTGGCACTACCCAAAAGCGTTTTTGCACCTACCATACTGGCATAAAAAATCGCACCATCACGGGTGTGGTATCGGGGGGCAGGCTCAAATTGTTTGTAGGAAGTTTCATGCTCTTCATCCACAACAATAAACCCAAGATTTTTGTATGGTAGAAACAAAGCTGACCTTGCACCCAACACCACTTTGTATTGCCCTGTAAGGACTTTATTCCAAATTTCTACCCTTTCATTATTATTAAATCTGGAATGATAAATCCCAATTTCATCTTTAAACCGTAGGCGCAAACGCTGGATTAATTGTGCCGTAAGCGCAATCTCAGGCACTAAGAATAAAGACTGTTTTCCTGCTTTAATTGCCTCCTCAATCAGCTCCATATAAATATGGGTTTTGCCACTGCCTGTGATGCCATGCAGCAATGCCACATCTTTATTTTCAAAATTCTCTTTGATTTCTTGCAGCGCATTTTTTTGTTCAGGATTGAGGACAGGAATTTCATTGGCAACCTGCGTGTATTGCAGGCGGTCAACTTCCTCTTCATATAATTCAAACACGGCTTTATTTACCAAACCATCCAGCGAAGTAGCCCCTGCACCCGCTGCTTTTAGCAATTCTTTTTTGGTGATTCTCTCAAGCCCTTTGCTGATTTTTAAAAACATTAAAAGCAAATCAAGCTGACGCGGTGCGGACTCCAATTTCTCCATAAGGTCTTTCATGAATTCCTTATTCTCCACATTAAAAAGTGGGCGCACATACACTTCTTTGCGGGGGCGGTAAGCATCTGCAATCTCTTCTTGAAAAAGCAAAAATCCTTTTTCATAAAGTGACTTAATAATTGGCATCACAGTTTTTAATTGCAGCAGCTCAGCAATATCACCAATGGCTAAAGTTTTTTTGGCTTGCAATGCCTCCAAAATCACATATTCGTTATCAGAAACCTCATACCTCTCCCAATCACTTTCGGGGTTGATGAGCACCTGCGTTTCGCTTTCCAACTTCATATTGGCGGGGAGGGCGGCATCCATCACCTCACCCAAAGTGCAGCAATAGTAGGCGGCAATCCATTTCCAAAAATCCAATTGCTCAGGGTGCACAATAGGCGCTGCATCCAGCACATCCAATATATATTTTGCGGTGTATTTGCCTGGTGGGGTTTCATGGACATGCACCACTATGGCGGCATATACCTTCCTTGCGCCAAACTGCACAATTACCCTCATACCCTCTTGTATGCTGCCCTCCAAATTCCGCGGAATACGATACGTAAACAACCCCTGCACAGGAATTGGCAACACCACATCCACAAAAACGGTTGCGGTTTCTGCATCATCAAGGGCATAAAAAGGAAGCTGGGACTCCATGCTGGCAAAGGTAGGATATGGGGGAGAGTGAAGAGTGAAAAATGAAGAGTGAAAAATGAAAGCTTGGCTAGCTCAAGTGTTGTGCTCTCTCAAATGTTCCTAAGAATCTGTTCTAAAAATAAGTTAGGCATCTAGGTTTTAGTTATCTTTCACCTTAATCCTCCCAAAAAAATGCGTTCTCAAAAGTGATATGTAGTCTAGGCATTGTTTGCCCTTCACTTCTTACTTCTTTTATTGTTGCACCTAGCCTTATTTTCTTGTTTTCTAACAAGAACGTATTTTTTGTATCATTCGAATCTCTCATTTCATAAGTCTCAAAAATACGGATAATTGTCATAGTATTATTAGAAGAACATGACCAAAAACTTTTCTTATCTTCTGTCAACTTAAATCCATTAAATATTCTTTTTTCATTAAACTCTCTTGGGGGAGTAATAATATGTTTACCTATTAGTTTTTTTGCTTTCTTTTCTCCCTCTTCTTTACTATAAATTTTCTCACCTACTTTAGCTGCCACACAGCTTAAATACATATATCTAAGAATTGCAGGTTCGGAAGAACTATCATCATTTTTATCAAATTTGTTTAAAAATTTCAGACTAGTTTTTTCTGCATCATCCCATTTTTCACTTGTTAAAAGTTGGATAATTTTATCCCAGTCGCCCCCTGACATTTTATTCTCATTCTTCTGACTGTAAAGAGGGAGAGTCATAATCATCATTCCTAAAAGTATTATTTTTTTCATATTGTTATTTATTTTTACCTAGCCAATTTCATTTAACAAAGGTATTTGTTTTAGGGTGGTATGGGGAAAGAAAAAATAGGAACCTTTTTCAGGAGGGGGGTTGGAATGAGGTCTGCTTCCCCTCCCATAACCCCAGTTGAATATTTTTTTCACTCCGTTGCATTTTCATTTCGCTTAGTTGAAGTAGCAAAATACTTAGTTGCTTTTACTAAGGACTTAGTTGAAGAAATTTTTCATTCAGAAGAATATTTTTAGCACTTGGTTGAACTTTCCTAGCACTTAGTTAATGTTTCCAAGCATATAGTTGCTCATTTTGTCAGTCCAATTTTGCAACTAAGTGTTATGGATTAGCAACTGACTTGGTTGCAACATTAGCTGGGCAATAGGTTTGTACTTATTATAACCCACAAGCCATATTGTGGTAGACCTAGTCTAAGAAGTTTGCAGGGCTTTCATTTTCAAATTTTCATGCATTTTGTTTTATGCAAAGAAATTTGTTTTAGGTTGGTATGGGGAAAGAAAAATGAAGATTGTCTGAACCCCGAATGGTCGGGACTATAGCCGTTGATGGAAATGATTTTATAATGGTGGAAAATGAGTACTGTTTATTAAAACTTCTATTTTAAATAAAATAGAATCATTTCTGTAAATATTTATACAAATTGATATGAGTTAATTTCTAAATTAGTTACCTGTTTAATATTTAAGGAAAGAATAGTTGAATTTTTTGAAGGCTATAATTGCAGAAGCTAAGGTTTATATCCCTGTTCTTATTGCTTCAATAGGATCTAAATGCGCAGCTTGCCTTGCGGGTATAAAACCAGAGATTACTCCAATTAAGGAAGAGAGCCCAAGCCCAATCAATATATTTTCTAAGGTGAGGGTTATGGGGAAAGGCGTACTCATCCCAACTAGCAGCCCAAGCAAATAAACTAAAAGCAGCGCTATTGCCCCACCAAAAAGGCAAAGGATTACAGACTCACTCATAAACTGAATCATGATAAAAAAGTTTTTGGCGCCAAGGGCTTTTTGTATTCCTATTATATTGGTGCGTTCTTTTACGGATACAAACATGATGTTGGCAATCCCAAACCCACCCACAAGTATACTGAAGGCGGCTATTATCCAACCGTATAAACTTATCTGGTCAAATACTTTTGTAATAACAGTATTAAGCATTGTAATTTTATTGAGGGCAAAATTGTCCTCTTGTCGTGGGTTGAGTTTTCTTATTCCTCTAAATATGCCACGTATATCATTTTCAATTTCATCGGTACTTTTTTTATCCTTCCCCCTAATAACAATAGTTGGGTTGTATTGCATGCCATCAAACCCACCAAGGCTTCGTACAAATTGCACTGGCACTACGGCCTCCATATCTGCATTTCTATCCATCCCAAATGAGGAGCCTACTTTATTACGCAACCCAATTACACGTACCTTTCTGCCAAGCAGGGTTATCTTTTTATCCAATGCCATCTCGGGGCTTTTAAAAATATTCCTAGCTAATCCATAACCAATAATTACTACAGCATCCCCACGCTGGCATTCTTCTTCAATAAAATATCTTCCGTTTAATATCTCAATTTCATTCACCCTATCATACTCATAAGTGATGGCATGCACAGTAACTCCTTCCGCAGCATTATTCTCAAAAGTTAATTTCTTATTGGGTATCCAAAGAGAAAATGCAATGGCATCCGCACTAGATAGGCGTTTATGCAACATCTCCATTTCACGGTATTTGGCATCAGGTCGGCTGAGGTATTTCCACCACGGATATTCATTCTCAAAAATCCACGGCCACTTCTGCACAAAGATGGTGTTATCGCCAAGGCGTGAGAAAGAATCTTTAATGCTAATAGAAATAGAATCTACAAAAGTGAGGATGGCAATAATGCAAAAAACACCCATGGTTACTCCCATTAATGAAAGTGTAGTGCGGAGCAGGTTGGCACGTATGCTATGAAAAGCAAAGCGAATACTCTCTCCAAAGATGGCAAAAATGGCTATAAGGTTCAAGGGATTAAGATTTTTTTGTGGTTGTAACGAACTTAAGGCTCAAAGTTTACTTATTTTTGCGGTCATTTTAATAAAAAAATTAAAAAACTACCCGTACTCTGCACTAACTATAGGTAGCAATAATATCAACAAAACCAAAACTACTTAATGAAATTATCCGAGTTCAAATTTGAGATCCCTGAAAACCTGATTGCTAAAACCCCAATGCTTTACCGCGACGAGTCTAAAATGATGGTGATAGACCGCGCTACCAAAAAAATTGAACACAAAACCTTTAAAGATATTGTTACCTATTTTGGTGAAGGGGATGTATTTGTAGTAAATAATACCAAAGTATTCCCTGCAAGGCTTTATGGTAAAAAAGAAAAAACAGGTGCTAAGATTGAAGTATTCCTTTTGCGTGAACTTAACAAAGAAAACCGCCTTTGGGATGTATTAGTTGACCCTGCAAGAAAGATAAGAGTAGGTAATAAATTATTTTTTGGTGATGATAATCAAGACCTTTTAGTGGCTGAAGTTATTGATAACACCACAAGCCGTGGGCGTACCATCCGTTTTGTGAATGACTACACCACAGAAGAATTTTATGATGTACTTAAAAAGATTGGCGAAACCCCAATCCCCAAATACCTTAAAAGAAAGGTAACTGCACAAGATGCAGATGATTATCAAACTATATTCGCAAAACATATTGGTGCTGTAGCAGCCCCTTCGGCGGGTTTGCACTTTAGCCGCGAAACATTAAAATGGTTTGAGATAAAAGGAATCATAACCGCAGAGGTTACTTTACACCTTGGCTTAGGCTCTTTCAGGAAGATAGAAGTGGAAGACCTATCTAAACATAAAATGGATTCTGAGAGTTTTAAAATTGAGAAAGAAGCGGTTGAGATTGTGAATAATGCTAAGCTTAACAAAAAACAAATTTGTGTTGCGGGCAATACTGTACTCAGGGCAATTGAATCTTCTGTTTCTTCTAACGGTATGCTTAAAGCAACAGAAGGTTGGACAGAGAAGTTTATTTATCCTCCACACATCTTTACAGTGCCTACCTCATTATTAACCAATTTCCATTCGCCTCAATCAGCTTTCTATATTACTACCGCCACTTTTGCGGGCTTAGATTTAATGAAGAAAGCCTATAACGAAGCTATAAAACACAAATACCGTTTCCTGGATTACGGTGACGCCATGCTTATTTTGTAAATGGCTGGTACTGCATATAAGAAATTTGCAATAATAGTAGCCGGAGGTAGCGGCAAACGCATGGGCAAGGATGTGCCTAAGCAATTTCTATTACTAAATGGCAAACCCGTTTTGGCTTATTGCCTAGAGAAATTCCATGAGGCAGATAATGAAACAGAAATTCTTGTTGCACTGCATCAGGATTATTTCCAATTGTGGGAAGAGCTATGCAGAGACCATAATATCACTATCCCACATAGTTTAGTAGAAGGCGGAGAGGAAAGATTTCATTCCGTAAAAAATGCATTGGATAAAATTGATTCTGAAACAGGGGTCGTTGCCATACATGATGCAGCACGTCCTTTTGTAAGTTTAGATTTAATTAGTACTTCGTTTAATTTAGCCACCAAACATTGCGGTATAATCCCAGTAATTCCTGTATCGCAAAGTATGAGGCAAAGGGAAAATAAAACTTGGAAAGTAGTAGATAGAAATGATTTTGTTTTGGTACAAACCCCGCAGGTTTTTGATGTGGGATTATTAAAAGAGGCTTATCATAAACCCTACTCATCTGCATTTACTGATGATGCCACTGTGTTTGAAGCATCAGGTTTTTGTGTTGAATTGATGCCAGGTGAAACACAAAACATAAAAATTACCACTGTGGATGATTTAATGTTTGGGGAGTTTTTATTGAAGCAAGGATAAAGAGTACTAAGCACTCTCCAGTAAGGTGTCAAAAGGGTTTCTACCCCTGCCCTAAAAAAAGAATTGTTTGTTAAAAATAACTGTTACCTTTGATTTACCAAACATCCTTTAACCATGAAAAATCTCAACTGCTTTCTCAGGCTTTTTCTTTTCGGAATTATTCTTTTTACAACGTCTAATAATCTTTTTGCAGGACACATGATGGGTGGGGAAATTAATTGGAAGTGTGCAGGAAAAGACACTTTTGATATTACCGCTATTGTTTACCGTGATTGCAATGGAAACGGTATGCCAACTTCTACTTCAATATCATATAGTTTATGTGGTAGTTCAGTCACCCCACTTACCTCAACAAAAACTTCCACTGGTTTAGATATTACGCCTACTTGTAAAGCCTCTTGCTCACGTTGTAAATCTATCTCTTGTTCTTTCCCATACGGGATAGAAAGGTTTCTTATTACGGCTAGGTTAATTATTAAGAAGGGAACTAAAAGCACCTGTTGTGATATTAAATTATCTTGGGAGAGTTGCTGTCGGAATGGAGCAGTAACAACTGGTATTTCTGGGAATTTTTATATAGAGGCTAAATTAAACCGTTGTATAAAATCTGGGGACAATTCTCCCTATTCTACAGTTCCTCCAATTGCAATAGCTTGCAAGGATGTATGTAACTCAATTAATTTTGGATTTAAAGATAATGATGTTGACGCAAATGGATTTGCAGATTCGTTGAGAGTTTTTCTCATAGACCCATTATCTGCCGCTGGAACTAAATTATCTTATAGCAGCCCATATAGTAAAACAAAACCTATTAAATTTTTAGGGTGGCCTAATGCAAATGCAACATGGGCGCCTCCAAACTGCCAAGGCTTTCATGTTGATTCATTAACAGGAGAAATTAATTTTAAAGCAACAAAAATAGACCAAACCTATACTGCTTATATGATTCAGGAATGGGGAAAAGATAGTGTTGGTAAACCCTATAAAAAGGGAGAAATTACTGTTGATGTGAACCTTGTTATTTACAGCTGCAAAACTACCAAAATCCCCACCCTCTCCGGTATCAACGGCACATCAACCAACACCACAGATTTCTGTGCTGGTCAAAATAATTGCTTTACTATAAATTCCTATGATCAGGATACAAAAGATACGGTTTCTTTAAGTTGGAATAGTGGCATCTCAGGAGCCACTTTTACAGTGCCTGTGGGTAAGCAACACCCTTCAGCAGTTTTCTGTTGGAAGCCGGGTGTGAACCACATCAGAAGCTACCCATATTCCTTTGTGGTAAATGGAGTAGATGATGCCTGCCCCGTGAATGGGCGTACCTCAAGGTCATACCAAATTTATGTGCACCCAACACCAGAAGTTCAGGTAATAGATAGTATTAAATCCTGCGGTGATGTGGTGTTTTATGGCTTCCCAAAAAATGCCGCAGTGATTACAAAATATGTATGGACGCTGGAAGATTCAGGCACTAATTACACAGTTGTGGGTAGCAAAATAAATCATCATTACCGCAAATCCGGAACTTATAAATGGAGGCTGGATGCCTACAATAGTTATGGATGCTATGCCTCAGATAGCGGTAGTATTATGGTGGGTTCCTATGTGCAAGTCTCTTTGCCAAAGGATACAGGATGGTGCGCTGGAACAGCTAAACTTACCATTAATAGTACTTATGGTGGCGGCACTCCTTTCTATAAATTGGTATGGAGTACGGGAGATACAGGAGTGAGTTCTGTTAGTATAAACGTAACAAAAGACACCACTGTTTTCCTAAAAATTACGGATGCAAAATGTACCAATTCGGATACCATGCACATCAAAGTTTATAAAAATCCTGCGCCCAAAATTAAAGATGTGCGGACATGTAAAAACAGCACAGTTACTTTGCAGGATACCAACATAAAATACAAAGCATTTTATAGCTGGGTGGATATGAGCAATGGAAAAATCTTGGGCAATTCCAACTCGCAATCCATTACAGATTCAGGAAAATATGCCTTGGCAGTTACTGATACTTTAGGCTGCATTGGGGTGGATACTGCCAATGTTTATTTCAATGACCCTGGCACTGTGATTCCTAAAAAATATGCAGCTTGTTATGGTGATACCATCAATATGGACGGAGGCATTAGTGACTCTGCCGCCAAATGGAATTGGAAGACCATTGATAGCATCCCATTACTCGTTGGCAACAAGAAAAAAATTAGGTATGCCACAACAACCGTCAACCCACAACAAATGCTTTTGGTTAGTCTCAGCCAAACCTATAAAGGGGTTACCTGCACAGCTCAGGATACCATGAAAATTACAGTGCGCCCACTCCCTAATGTGCCAGTTATTTTCCAGAGTAATGATACTCTTTATGCCACCAATACATCTGGCGTTGCTTACCAATGGACCAATGACACTGCAGATATTTTAGGGGCAACCAACATCTGGTATCACCCCACCCAAAATGGAAAATACAGAGTGCGTGTAACGGATAGTTTTGGTTGTTCCTCCATCTGCAATTTGTATAGCTATGCCTACACAGGAATTGAAAATAATACCAATGAATTGGCTTTTAATATTTATCCAAATCCTGCTAAAGATGTTTTGAATATTGAAATACAAAACCCAAACCTTGGAGGTTTTCAAAACCTCCAAGGTTTAGAAGTTACTTTATTCAATACCATTGGACAAAAGGTGTA
>JAPLCZ010000103.1 GCA_026391915.1 Bacteroidota bacterium
TGGTAATCCAATATTCCTGCATTTTCTCAGGAGTAGTTCTCAGTACTTTTGCTACCACGGCTTTGGGCAAAAGACATTCTGAAGTTACCTTTCTGCCGCGGGTATTTACAAAAGAGGAGGCGGTAGCTTTTTTATCACCACTATAGTTGCTTTCTATGTACCATGTATTGGGTTTTACAGGGGTGTTTTCCAGAATATATTTGCAAATGGCATCGGCGCAAAGGGTAACCATATTTTGCCCTGATGCATCTCCGCAATAAAACTCAAAAGAGAGAATAAGATGGTTGCCTTCCACATTGGCTTTCATATCTTGCAGGTCAGCATAACGGCTGTTTTCAAGGGTTATTTTTTCAAAAACAGGTTTGAGTTGTATCACCCAAATAAGCACTTTACCCAAATCAGATAAATCAGTAAATTTAAAAACAGGGCTGCGCTGAACTACCTCCACCAAGCATACAGAAGTTATTCCACCACTCATGCGTGTGGCTTTGCTGCCGCGTTGGTATGATGCCACCAATGCTCCCTCACTGGTTGCCATGGGGACATAAAAATCTCCTTTGGCAGCAGTGCCTAAAACTTTAACAGGACCAATCACACCAGTGGGTATCATTGTCATGCCAATATAGTTTTCTATATTGCCATTAAGGATGGTGGTATCCTCAAATTTTTCAGTTCCGGTTAGGTAATTAAATTTTTTACCTGATATATTTTCTAGTGTTTCAATTCTGCCATCTGTTGACTCTAAACTTTGATGAGAATCAAATGGGGATTCTTCGGGAATTAGTATGGCTCCTCTATTTTCTTCTATCTCTTTGATGAGTTGTTCTACATCGGTAAGTTGGCGTATAAGCCTCTCTGACCTCAACATTCTTTCGTTGCTGGATGACATAAGTTTTTATAATTGGTGGTGGCAAATATAAGAACTTTTTACACGATGGTTATTGGCAGTAAATGAGAATGAATTGAAGAGGAAACCGCACCTCCTCCCCTACTCTACTTTTTTTAAATCAAGATTACGCATTAGGAGTTGAACATAGCCCATAGATTTCTTATTTGGGCTAAAGCCATTTGAAAATTGTATTTATTAACCTACGACTTAAGATGTAGATTACAAAAACCAAGACGGTCAAGGGCTTTAAGCCCAACTTCTTTTCTAATGAGTAATTTGGATTAAACCATCCTAACAAAAATCACAATAATAAGCATTGGTATTCCCAACAAAAATATCAGTGTAACCATGCATCCCCAAGAGGTTTTATTATACACTTTATTGTAAACAAATTTCTTAGGATTAGTAATCCACCCCAAGCCTCTTGGTGCTTTAAAACCTAAGTTGTGGCGGATGATGCGGCTTACAGAAGTCCTTGCCGCAATGCGCTTAGTAAAGGATGGAATTCGGAAACCAAATTTCATTTTTTATTGCAGACCAGCCCGAAAGAATTTTTCATTCTGATGGGGGGTGGATTTTACTTAATTACTTGCAGCTTGTGCTGCGGCAATTCTATCCTCAATATCTTCTGCTGATGGGCCATAGATAGAAGGATTGCGCACTCCCATAGAACGGTAATAAGTACTCAACTGCCCGCGGTGGTGGATGGTATCAAACATCAAAGTCCAGTACATATCCATCATCTTACCTTGTTTATAATCCAGAGTATTCATTTCTGTAGGTAGTGCTTTTACTGCCACAAGTGTACGTTTTGTTTCCTTTTGCCAATTGCTTGAGAAGAATTCTTTGTTAGTCATATCTGTATTTATTTTTTGTCAAAGGTAGTTTTATTCTATTGGATTTTTCAAACTCTTTAGCAAATAGCTATACGCTTTTGAAATCACCGCGCTATAGGATTTCCCCTCAAACTCCTGCATACTGTTGGTGTCTTTATCACATAGGAGAAGCACCCATAATTCAGCATCATTCATTTCTAAAGACACAACATATTTCATTAAAAGAGTTTTGAGTTTGGTGGTGTTGCGCATTGTTAATTATGGTAGTAAGATATTTCTTTTTGCTTAGCCCAGTTAAAATTTCTCAGCCCTTGTATTGGGTTCTGTACTTAACCAAACTGCTTTTTTAGTGTTTGTAAAATACCAATTCATCATAGTGTCATGGAGCTTTCTACCAATTCCTTTTCCCTCAAAATTTGGGTTGATAAATAATGCCCAAATGTTATTGCCTTCTAAATCTGCAATAGCAAAACCCTCAATTTCTCCATCAATTTCACAAACCCATCCTTTACCTCTTTGGGTTAAAAATTCTACGCAGTCTGCATCGGTAATTAATTCAGGATTTGATAAAGTATTTTCCTTTACCAAATTTCTGACTATCTGGATTTGTTTAATGTCTTCAATTGTGGCTTCTCTAAAAATCATCATAAACTACTCCATTGCCCGCCTGAAAAACTGATTGAGTAGCAGCACAGTACTAAAATGCTCCACTATAGTATCCAGCAATTTATCAGAGGTAATGAGGGAAGGTTTTAGCTCCTTCCAATAATAGAAATTCTTATTAAAAATCAGCGGTTGTTCTTTCGCCTCTTCCCTAAATTCTTTAGGGATAACCTTCCCCTTTTCCCCCTTTACCTCACCAAAAGCAGCAATGAATTTTTTATCCGCAACCAACTTGCTAAAGTCATCCATATTGTAGGCAATCTCCTGCCTTATTTTATACAATAACTCGGGTGCAGGCGCCCAAGCACCCCCCGCCATACCAACCTTATCCGCCGTTACCTCCACATAATAGCCCGGAGTGGCGTGGTCTCGCTTGCCATATTTAGAAATAGCGCATGACCTATTAAGTTTATACGGCGCTTTATCTTTAGCAAAGCGGATATCCCTATTGATTCTAAAAATGGCGTTTTTAGGGTCAACTGCCACCTCTTTATCAAACTTATTGATGGCAATAGAGAGGTCATTAGTAAAAACATCAAACGGCTTTTTCACCTCTGTTTCATAGGTT
>JAPLCZ010000046.1 GCA_026391915.1 Bacteroidota bacterium
GATATTTTTCTTAATGATCACATTATTGGTTTCAAATGTATACTCGCCATCCTCATTAATCCAACATGTTATTACACCCTTAACTTTACCTTCCCTTAATGAAGCCATTTCGGTAGCAATTTCATCAGGAATCATATGAACATTTTTATGAGTAGCATAAACTGTCGAATAACGATCATGTTTATATTCTTTTAATATTTCCGCAACATCCGCAATGTGAATACCAATTCTTTTATTTTTTATGATAGCACCTGAAAATAAAGCTAAAGCGCCAATAGGTGCAAAATTGGGTATGTGGGGGATGATTCTGATGGTTGCAGTGAGGGCTACAGCAGCTATTGCCATCAGTAATCCTATTCTTTGAGGTGTCTTATACATTCTGTTGATTATGATTTACACGGCAAAAGTAAAGAACTTATAAATCCTAATTAAAAAGAATCTCATTTTTTTATTAAAACTACAATTGTAAATATGATAATATGCTTGTATTTAATATATTAATGCAACTGAAAACAAACCTGCCTTGGCATGATTTACAAATCACTTATTATGTAAATTATTCAGTTTACCGATTTACATAAATAAAATTTACAAAGTTACATTTGTTAATTATAGTATGTTTACTTTTGTAACTGAATTAAACTCATTGTAAACATGAAGAAAGAAGACATTAATGAACGCATCGTAATGGTGATGGACTACTATAAGTTTACGCCATCTATTTTTGCTGATGAACTTGGTATAATCCGTTCCAGCATGAGCCACATAATTAATGGTAGGAATAAGCCCGGCTTAGAAGTTATTCAAAAGCTATTAGTACGCTTTCCAGAACTCAATCCCGACTGGATTCTTTCTGGTAAAGATGAAATGCTAAAGACTGATGATGGAGTTTTGGTTGAAGATAAAATGCAAGAAGTAAAAGCTGTTGAAACACGAATACCTGCAACAGCTTTTAACGGTGAGGATATGAATTCTCTCTATAAAAACATTGACCTTTTTGCACCGCCTAAAGAGGAGATTCCTATTAGAGAAATTTTTGAGAGCCCTATTGAAATGGTAGCGCCAACACCAGTAGTTATGCCTGTTTTTGAACCAACCCCACCGACTTCAGTAGTAGCTCCCCAAGAGGTAAAGGCAATAGTTGAAACGCCAATGGTAATTCAGGAAGCACCTCAAATAGCGAAGGTGGAAGTCGCTGTTTCCACACCAACGCTAAAGGAAATAAAGCGAATCACTATTTATTATTCTGATAATAGCTTTCAGGATTTTGTAGCTGATAAATAGCTGATTCCTTAGCTTTGCCTGAAACAATATTGTATGGATTTCGGGAAGCTTGATGACATTTCCAAGGTAGACTTTACCTTACCTGATGATGACTACAGAACAGAAAAACTGTTTCTGGATTCAGCTAAATCTTTTAAAGGGAAACCTGAAATTTATATTGGCTGCGCCAAATGGGGCAGAAAGGATTGGATTGGTAAAATCTATCCTAAAGGAACAAAGGAAAAAGATTTCTTAAAAATTTATGCTCAAAACTTTAACTCCATTGAGTTGAATGCAGTGCACTACAACATCCCGTCAGAAAAGAGTTTATTAAGTTGGAAAGATGCTGTGGGTGAGGATTTCAAATTCTTTCCTAAATTCTATCAAGGCATATCCCATTGGAAAAGATTGAAAGAGGCCGAGGAGGTTACAGAAACCTACCTTGCTGCTATGCAAAAATTAGATGGCACTCTTGGTGATTTCTTCTTACAAATGCATCCAACCTTTACCCCAAAAAGTTTTGATGTGCTGGAAAAATATGTAAAATGGTTACCCAAAGATGCCCATGTACATCTTGAACTCAGGCATCCTGAATGGTTTGCCAATCCTAGTGTGAAGGATGAACTCTACCATCTGCTCTCAGAAAACAATGTTGGCTTCCTGATTACTGATGCTGCCGGCAGGCGTGATGTGGTGCATACCATGCTCACTACTCCAGTTGCTTTTATAAGGTTTGTAGGTAATGGGCTTCACCCAACGGATTACACCCGCATTGATGAGTGGATTATCCGCATGAAAAAATGGCTTGATGGTGGCCTTCAAAAGCTTTACTTTTTTATGCATCAGCATGATGAACTTCACTCCCCTGTATTGGTGAAATACCTCATTGATAAAATGAATAAGGAATGTGCGTTAAATCTTCAATCTCCAAATATTATTGAGGAGTAATACTTTATGCAAGAAAAACTCTATTTGCTATTAGGCTCTAATTTGGGTGATAGGCTATTGAACATCAATAAGGCTATTGATGGTATGAAAGAAAGGGTAGGGGAGGTGAAACTTTCTTCGTCTATATACCAAACTTCGCCATGGGGATTGGAGGCACAACCCGAATTCCTGAACCAAGTGGTAATGGTAGAAACTAATTTATCTCCCCAAGAGGTATTGATGGAAACCCAGGTGATAGAACAAACCGCTAAAAGCGTGAAAGAGGTAGTATGGGGGCCGCGCATTATTGATGTGGATATTCTTTTTTATGGTGATGAAATTATTGATACGCCAGAGCTTAAAATTCCTCACCCGCGTATTGGGGAACGCCGCTTTGCTTTAGTACCATTGACTGAGATTGCGCCACTTTTAAAACACCCTACATCAGGCGAAACCATGATGGATTTGCTTTTTAAATGCAATGATAAAGGCGAGGTTAAAATCTATATTCCATAGCTGCCCATGAAATATAATTACATTGCCATAGAAGGAAATATAGGTGCTGGCAAAACTACCCTCACACACAAACTTGCTGAGCTTTACAATGCCGAATTGATATTGGAGGAGTTTGCCGAAAACTCCTTTTTGGATAAATTTTATAAACAGCCAGAGCAGTATGCTTTCCCTCTTGAGGTTAGTTTTTTGGTCGAGAGGTTTAGCCAGTTTCAGCAGCGCCTCAGCAAGCAAGATATTTTCAGCAAGCTTTTTATTGCCGATTACTTCTTTGATAAAAGCCTCATATTTGCGCAGCAGAATTTGAAGGATGATCAGTTCAGATTATTTTACCAACTTTATTCTGTTTTTATAAAGCAGCTACCGCAGCCGGAACTACTTGTTTTTTTGTTAAACACTACTCCTAACCTTCAAAATAATATTCAGAAGAGAGGGCGACCCTTTGAGCAGGAGATTGCTGATGAATACCTCATTAATATTCATAAAAACTATATGAGTTTCTTTAGAACAAAAAACAATTCACCAGTATTAGTACTGGATATAACCAATGCCGATTTTGTATTGAATACTGTTGATTTTGAAAAAATTTCTTCATTGGTTGAGGGAGGGTGGGATAACGGTTTGCATTTCATAAAAATATAAACATTTCAATTATTTGGTGCGGAGATATTCACGGTACGAAGTCTAACAAATTCAATAACTCTTTAAGTTTTAAATTTGCCCCATGCTAGAGGTAAAAATTTATCAACCCAAAAATAAAATACGTATTGTTACAGCAGCTTCATTGTTTGATGGGCATGATGCTGCCATCAACATTATGCGGCGGATTATTCAGAGTACAGGCTGCGAGGTTATCCATCTTGGGCACAACCGCAGTGTGCATGAAGTGGTAACCTGCGCCATACAAGAAGATGTGCAGGGAATTGCCATGACTTCGTACCAAGGCGGGCACACAGAGTATTTAAAATACATGTTTGATTTGCTAAAGGAAAACGGTGCAGGACATATTAAAATTTTTGCCGGTGGTGGTGGTGTAATTCTCCCTGAAGAAGTAGCCGAACTCCAGGCTTACGGCATTGTCCGTGTGTATTCGCCGGATGACGGCAGGCATATGGGTTTGCAAGGGATGATTAATGATTTGGTGGAGAAATGCGATTACATTACGGTAAAAAATCAGGAGGAAATTAACTTTAAAAAATTAGCCGAAGCCAACCATGTGGCGATGGCAAAAGCCATTTCATTCGCTGAAAATAATGCTTCCACATCTGATGATTTCAGAAAGAAAATAATCTCATTACAAAAAGATAAAAAAATACCCGTGATTGGGATTACGGGTACAGGTGGTGCCGGAAAATCTTCGTTAGTAGATGAGTTGGTTCGCAGGTTCAATCATGAGTTTGAGGATAAAAAATTAGCCATCATTTCTGTTGACCCAAGCAAACGCAAAACGGGTGGTGCTTTATTGGGTGATAGAATCAGGATGAACTCCATCAACCATGAGAATATATTTATGCGCAGTATGGCTACGCGTGAAGCCAACCTTGCTGTATCTCCTCACGTAAAAGATGCCATTGAGATTTACAAAGCTGCCAATGTTGACCTCATTATTTTAGAGAGTGCGGGTATTGGGCAAAGTGACTCCAGCATTATTGATTTGTGTGATGTAGCCATGTATGTAATGACCCCTGAATTCGGTGCGCCATCTCAACTTGAGAAGATTGATATGATTGATTATGCTGACCTGATTGCCATCAATAAGTTTGATAAAAAAGGGGCTCAGGATGCGCAGCGGGATGTGAAAAAACAATACAAACGCAGCCGCAAAATTTTTGATATTGGAGATGAAAATATACCCGTGTATGGCACTATGGCATCGCAGTTTAATGACCCCGGGGTAAACAATCTTTACCGCGCTTTGATGGATAAAGTAGTTGAAAAAACAGGGGCTGATTTGGAATCCTCTTTTGAGATTACGGAAGCCATGAGTACCAAAATTTATATTGTTCCGCCAGAGAGGATACGGTACTTAGCAGAGATAACTGAGAACGCCCACGCCTATCATAAATGGGTGAAAGAGCAGAGTGCTTTGGCATCCCAACTCTACAGGATTAAAGG
>JAPLCZ010000005.1 GCA_026391915.1 Bacteroidota bacterium
ATGGAGGTCTCTAAAAAATGGACACAGCAGATAAAAGACTGGGGAATTATTTTTAACCAATTTATCATTATTTTTGAAGAAAGAATGAAACTAAAAATATAACCATATTCTTCTACTTACACACTTTATGGGATAGTGTCTAATGTAACCATCAAAATGAGTAACACACCTTTTAGAATTTTCTTTGAAGTTGCCATTGTTTTATTTTTAAGTTTGTTATGCAAATTTAAAGTATTTATAAAATATCCTCATCCATTTTTCAGAACCCTTTTGCTTTTTAGATAATCATTGCACTTACTTAGATGGTTGTTGAATGAGCTTCAATAATGCTTGAACTCCTTTGGATAAACTTTTCATCGCCTTAGATGCAGCAGGGATTTACTTAGATGATTGTTGCACTAATTTCAATAATGTCCGCACTGCTTTGGCTAGGTGTTGCACTAATTCCAATAATCGTTGATTTCACTTAGATGATGCTTGCACTGCTTTAGATAATCATCGCACTCCTCTAGAAAGGTCTTGCACTAACTTAGATGGAGTTGGCACTACAGAATTTCTGTTGCTAAACGAAAACATCCATTAGCTAAGGTGATGAAAGGATATAAAAATTTAAGACAGCGTATTTAAATTCAAATTTCAATTCCTCATAAGTAACTTTGAACTTCCATAATCCGTTTGCCGCACAGTGAAATATATTGATGTAATCCGTATTGCGTTTGCCGCCCTTAAGCTCAACATCACCAGAGGGATTATTACTGTGTTTATTATTGCTTTGGGTATTGCCTCTTTAATAAGTATGCTCACCGCAGTTGATGGCATTAAGGCATCTCTTTTTGCAAGCTTTTCTCAGATGGGTTCCAACTCATTTACAATGGTGCATAATGAAGGCAACACCCGTTTTAAGAAGCGGGGTTTCAATGCATCATCACCACACAGGATTACATTTAAACAGGCAGAAGAATTCAAACGCCGCAGCAAACTAAAGGGTATCATAAGCATTTCTGATGATGTGTATTCTGATGCTGTGGTGAAATATCAATCCACCAAAACCAACCCCAAAATACCCATAAAAGGGAGTGATGAAAACTACCTGACAACCTCTGGGCTTACCTTGGCAGAAGGCAGAAATTTCACCCCACAAGAAGTGGAGAGAGGGGTGAATGTTTGCATTATTGGCAATAAACTTAAAGAAGATTTATTTGGCAAACAAACCGCTTTGCAGGAGTTTATTACGGTAGGCAGCCAGCGTTTTATGGTGATTGGGATTTTGCAATCCAAGGGCAGTAGTTTTGGCGGAGGGCAGGATAATACCGTTATTGTTAGTTTGCTTTCCGGTAGAAATTGTTTTCCAATAACTAACACCACTTCTTATACCATTACAGCGCAGATAGAATCTCTGCATGATGTGGACCCAAGTATGGAAGAAGCACAGGCTTTATTCCGTACCATTAGAAGGTTGCCAAGAGGCGTGGATGATGATTTTACCATCACAAAAAGTGATGCGCTCTATGCATCCTTAGATAATGAACTTATAGTAATAGAATTTATCGCCATTTTTATTGGCATTATTACTTTGATTGGGGCTGCCGTAGGGCTCACTAATATTATGTTGGTGAGTGTAACAGAACGCACCCGTGAGATTGGTACCCGCAAGGCAATGGGCGCCACTAAAAAGAACATCAGAACACAATTTTTATGGGAAGCTATAGTGATAAGCCAACTGGGTGGCATCACCGGAATTATATTAGGTATTAGTTTAGGTAATTTAATCTCCAACTACTTTGAGGGCAGCTTTGTATTCCCAATAAACTGGACAATTCTTGGCTTTGTGGTGTGCACCGTTGTAGGTGTAATCTCAGGGATTTTCCCTGCCATACGTGCCTCTAAACTTGACCCAATTGAGAGTTTGAGGTACGAATAGTATGTCTCACAGAAGCCACAGAAATTCACAAAAAAAAACTGATGGGTTATTAGTACCCCTAAATCCCCTAAAGGGGACTTCTTCTCCGATAAAGTTTCAAGGTTAGGCAAGGTCAAAGCCCCCTTTACCGGGTGTTGCCTTTTTACAAAGTATGTAATACGGTCAAAAAGAGAGAGGTAGTGAGGAAGCATAGGAAGCGCAAAACTAACTAATTATCTCTATTGAAATACTTATTCTTCTTTTGAGTGTCTCTTTCTCTTCCAGAATCAATCTCTTTTTCAGACCACATCCTAGCATGTCTAACTCTATTTTTAGTAATCCAATAGTGTGATTTGCATTTAAAATTCCAGTTGCCGATAGAAGGATATAGAGAAACGGTTTCTCCATTAAAAGTCAGTTCCCAATCTGTTGGAGAGAGTGGAGTTACTACTTCATTGCCACAGCCACACATACATTTGTGTGTGGCTGTACAATAATCAAGTGAGATATATAAAATATCATCCTCTAATTTATCAGGGATGAACTCCACGAACCTATGTTGTAAGGTCTTCATTAGTTAGCTGTGCTACATTTATTGAATAAGTGCAATGATGCTCCTGTTCCAAATCTTGATAAAAGGTGCTCATTTTTTTCCATTTAATAACAGCTAAGGTAGCATTCAGTGAATTTAAATCAGCAATTTGGATATTAGTTGAGTACTCATTTTCGTCACTATCCTCAGCACCAATTCTATTAGATAGATGGTCATTTTTTAAAGATGTTCCAGCAGTTACTCTAACTGTACCAATCAAAGAATCATCAACTGTATTTACCCCTAACCCAACATCTATAAACGGAATCCCAACTTTTAACAGATGTCCCATCAAGAAATTTCTCACAGAGTTTTTATCAACACAAATAAATACATATGACATACTATCTAATTCATTCACATTTCCCTCAACTACATGACAGCTATGAGGAATTATATTTTTATGCATTTTTGAATAGATACTTGAGTAGTATTTTACCTTCTTGGTTTTTCTATTAAGCTGCTTCTCTGAAACTGCACCTGGGGAACGAAATGCATTGTGTTGAAGAAAAACATCTCCATCATATAAATGAATTTCTTGTACTGGAGTTTTAGCAACTAAATCCAAGATATAAGCACCAGTGCCTCCTAAACCAATGATGGCAATCTTTTGCCCTTTCAGTTTTGCATTTATCTGATTAACATTTGCTCTGCTTGAATTAGTATCAAGATACTGAAAAACTGACTCATCATCCTCGTCTGAAATGACCTTAAAAGTTTTTTCAGTCACCTTGCTATCTAAAGATTTTGCAGGTGCTGAAATTATGTTGGCATAATTAGAAACTTTATGATAGTAGTCTGTATATCCAGCTGCGGGTTTGTTAGAAAAAGAATGATTAATAGTTACCCCATCAAATAACATTTGATTAGGACTTCCATGCTGTATTTGGGTAATTATTTTCCCATCTTTATTACACGGATGCTCTCCCATAAAATTTATAACATGTGTACTCGGAGGAGAAGTTCTTGTATTACTACTTAAAGTAAGTTCACTAATTAATGTCCCAAACTTTATCTCTTTGGAACTGTTTACATAGGGTATATGGTGGATAAGTAAATATCCACCTTTTACCTCTATTTCATACCCCTCATCTCTGAGGTGCTTTAAATCTGGACTATGATTTATCAGTTGCTGTGACATTGAATATCATTTTGTTTTTCACACGTACAACATCTCCTTTAACCATCGTGCCTTCAGGCTTTGGTTCATGCCCCCTCTTGTAGGTAACAGTATAAACAGTAGTGCCGTTATCCACATAAGTCCCAAAAGCTAGAATTACAACCTGTTCAAAGGATATAGTCCTCTCATTCCACTCTTTTTCTCTACCATTTACAATGATTGTAAAATGGTCATGTTCACCATGTTTTTTTGAGAAAAAATGTTCAATTTCTGGACGGGCTAAATCTACTTTAGTGTCATCCATAATTGGTTCATCTTTCCACGGTTTCTTAATAGCTAGAAAGATTTCATCCTCTTTGGGTATTTCACCCAATTTTCTGATTTCAGCACCTGTAATGTATTGCTGATGCCATTGATAATCTTTTCCATTTATTTCAAAATGGAGAACATGCTTTCCTTGTTCGTTCTTTTCATCGTTGTCAGTTTTTTTTGACATAATAAAATTTGTTTAAATTAATTTGTCCTCCATTAATTAACAGGTACAATGTTGGAGGTTTTACATATATACCTGTATTTTTAAATTATTAAAGTAGACCTAACCTTTAGGTGGGTAGTCATCATTTCCATAACTATTCTTTTCTCTAATTTGTCCATTTAGTCTATGGATGACCACTTCTGATTGTTGGTTAATTGCAATCTCTCTAGCAACCTTAATTGCTTCTGATTGTGTGCCTACAACTTTAGTTGCTTTTTCATTGTTCTCTCCTCTTACAGCCCATTGGTTGCCATGAGGTACTACATGTTGGTTTTTCTTACTCATATTTTTATTATTAATTTCTTTTACATAACTACTTGTATATCCAAATTGAACCCTTATCTTTGTTGCGTTAACGAAACAATCGCGGATATGTTGCAACAAAGATACACTCTTTTTATTCGTTTCATACATGCAACATTATTTTTTACTAAAAATTTATCAACATGCAATCAACACTTAACACTGAGTTATTGGCAGGAATGCTAAAAAACAAAAGAGCTGACAAGGGCTTACGGACTATTGCAGAGGAAATTGGCAGCGTAAGCGCTGCTACCTTATCAAGAATTGAACAAGGTAAAATTCCTGATGTTGATACTTTCATAAGAATATGCAAATGGCTTAATGTGACGACAGACACTTTTATCTACAATGATTCTGTAAAGAATTTGGTATCAACCAAAGAACATGTAGTTGCCCATCTTAGGGCTGAAAGGGAGTTGAGTAAAAAAACTGTGGATATGCTTATTAATGTTATAGATATGGCATATAAAACCAAATGAGAATTTATTGGCAAATAAAAGTATTCTTAAAAGAGGATTTAAAGCCAAAGCAGAAAAACTGGCTATAGAACATAGGAAGGAGCTTGGTCTTCATCCTTGGGAATTTCTTTGCGCTTTTAAACTTGCTGAGTATTTAAAAATCAAAGTTTACGATATATTAGAATTTGTCACCTCTACTGAAGAAATTAATATGCTATCAGGTAAAAATGGAAAAAATTGTGAATGGAGTGCCTTAACAATGATTACACAAACAGGTAACCAAATTATAATCCATAATTCTTTTCATTCTGAGGCAAGACAGCAAAGTAATTTGATGCACGAATTAGCTCATATTATTTGTAAACACAAAAGAGTTAAAACAGATTATGATACGCTGATAGCGGCTATAAGGGCAGTGGTGAATGATACAGGATATGTTAATTTTGTGAGTGATGAGTTTAGTATGGAGAGTTTTATGGTGAATAATCTGTTCACTTATTATGATGCTGATAACACCACACGGGATACTATTTTGGTGAATTATGACCCAATGTTTTTTGCAGAACTTGATGCTGGTATTGCCTCTGATATTGAGGCTTTGTTTATGGATGAAGAGGTGTTTAATGCTTGCTTAGATAGTGATATTGCTTTTGTGGTGGAAAAGATTGTGATGAATACGGGCTCTACTTTAGACCAAGTGTATAAGTATTTTCTGGATGATGATTGTGATAGATTTTTGCAGGCATTGCAAACTGTTAATAGCAGTATTATTAGTGGAATGTATGCTTCGCTATTCCCGGGTGGTCCACCGCCTGCATGGATAAGTGGCAGCCCTACTATAGATGATATGAGGGCGATATTATGTGGTTATGCTACACATGCTGATATGGCAGATTGGTTGGAGTCTTATACAGGATGGAATAATGATATTATATCTGCAATTTTGAATGAGTATAGCAGTACTGAAATTCATGATGCTATAAGTGGCAGCGTGGGGTTTGGGGTGTTGCGTTCTCCTCTGTTATATCATACACACATTTTGCGATATTTGTATGCTATTAGCAGTACTAATTTCCATACAATAGTGGATGCGGCTAATAAGAGTACTTTGCTGAATATGGTAAAAACGAATGACCCGCATGGGTTGATTTATTGGGGTATGCAGGGTAATATGTATGAAGTAAAAAATATACTAAAAGCGAACTATACTATTAACTCATTTATGATGAAGTTTACAGCTTATTATGGGCAAACGATTTCTGATGCTGTAATGGCGTATTTGGATAGTGCTACTGCGGGGCTTAGAGAGTATTTGAAATTATCTGAACTGGATATTTATGGAAGTAAAAGAGTTGGGCTTTTGAGGGCAGATACAACAATTGTACGTATGGATTACAGGGGTTCTGTAAATGTGGCAACTGCAACTGTTACTTTAACGGAAGTTTTTAATCCGGTTATAACACTGGGTTTGCCAAATCACTTTTACAAATGGGAACTTGGTAAAACCTCTTATGAACTTACAAATCATCTTGGAAACGTCTTAACGACTGTTTCAGATAGAAAAGTTGCACACTCAAGTAATACAACAACTATTGATTATTATTTGGCGGATGTGAGGAGTGCCAATGATTACTTTGCTTATGGAGGTGGAATGAAAGGTAGGGTTTGGAGTTTCAATAATTATAGATATTCTATAAACGGGCAAGAAAAGGAATCTGAGTTGAATGAAGATTTTACTACTGCGGAATACTGGGAATATGATAGTAGGAGTGGTAGGAGGTGGAATTTGGATTGTGTGCCAACACCTGATAAATCTTTATATTTGGTGTTTGACGGGAATCCGATTATGAATGTTGACCAAAATGGAGATATTTTCAAGATTGGTACTACTGATGATAAAGCTAAGAGTGATATACAATCTTTGGCTAAAAATAATAAAAATAAGGACTATATAAAGTTTAATGATAATGGAGAAGTTACTCTTGATTTTGGAAAGCAAAAAAGCGATAAAGAAATAACAAGAATCTTAAAAAAAGATCCAGGTCTAGCTCTTATTAAGGACTTAAGTACTGCAAAAGATGCACAAGGTAAAGACCTGAATTTTTTTTATGGAACTGAAGGAAGTACAGGTATTGGATTAGAGAATCCTGAGATGCAAGAAAAAGTTCCAAACTATTATTCAAATATCAGCTCAATGGATAATAAGGAACTAAATATTGATAAAGATGGAGGTTATGACCCAAGGTCATTTATTTTAAATGCATCAACCCAACAATACTCTGTATCCTCTGGATTTGGGTTTAAGCCTTTAGATAATTATGATGGAAAGGTTTTTATTGGTAGAGGTATATTTAAGGCTTATGGTTTAGAAAAATATGGAACACGTGATAAAGAAGGAAAATATTCTGTTGAAACTCGAGAGACTTTGTTGACTGTTAATAGAGCTCCAATTATTTATCATGAACTTAGAGAATCTCTTTTAAGAACAGTAAATGGAAATTGTTATGATGAAGCCCATAGTAAAGCTGGAGGTAATAGTGGATTATCACGGTTTTATCCAGAAATAAAAAATAAAAAATGATAAAGAAAATATTCGCATTATTTGCATTCGCATTAATTGTTGATTCTGTTAATGGTCAGACTTTTTACAAAAATAATTTAATTGAGATGATGGCGTTTTTTAATACCATAGATAGTAGCATATGTCTTCGAATTAAAAATACCTCTGACTCGGTATTGGTCTTAAATGATAAGGAAACTAATTACAGAAGAATAAATAAAAATCATGTAACTGATTTGAGTTTAGTAAGTACGGGTGTATCTCTTCTGCAACCAGGGTCTGGTGATTTAATGCACTTTAAGCGATTATCGCCAAAATCTACTTATACCATAACAATAAATAAAAGAGATACAAGTTTGATTAATATAAGTACTTTTAAGTTGCTAATTGAAATACAATATTTGACCATACCTTCTAATCTCTATATTAGAGACAATATATTAAATAGAGATTTATTAGAAATTATTGCAAAGGAAAATCTCAATATTCACTACTATGATGGCAAGTTAAAAATTGATGAAAAATATAACAATTGTTTAAAAGTTTTACGTAGTGTTTCAAATTAAGGTAATGTTCCAGATTAGCATTTAGCTTTTAAAATCATATCTGTTAAGTTAAATTTCGCTGTTTCAGTTTTCAAGTTTTCAAAATTGAAGGAAAGCTTGGTATCCCTTTGAAGAAAATATAACCTTAAATGGAAAGCTAATGGCTAAGTTTACACCTTACGTTATTAATTAGCATATATGCTTAAATGTAATCACTGTGGTAATGCTTGTGTAGAAGCCGGCTTTCAGAAAACAAAGGTGCAACCATACAAATGCAAAGGTTGCAATAAATATTGCCAACTTAATTATTCCTATTTATCCTATACAATCTCAGACAAGAAAATATGCAGGCTAGTTAAAGAAAGTTGTGGCATACATAGCATAGCAAGGATTGCAGAAATCAGCCCATCAACTGTGTTAAGAAGAATCAGAAAAATAGCTTCAACACTATTTCCTCCCAAACTCTATACTAA
>JAPLCZ010000078.1 GCA_026391915.1 Bacteroidota bacterium
GATAGAAAGTGACTTCCTGCTCACAGAAAATAAGGCAATTGACCTCATGCCTGATATCCCAATCACAGTGGATGAGATAGAAGAAATTATGAGTAAACGGATGTCGGAAGTTCAGTAAATGCGAATACTGATTTGGCTTTCTGTTGCAGTGCTGCTTGCCTCTTGTTGCGGCAAACAAAAAGAACTTACTCATGAGTTTGATGCTAATGAAAAGGCGTGGCTCTTCTATGATAATTTTGATACCATTACTTTCATCATTAATGGTACTGCTACCCAAAAGAAATTGGTAGTCCGCAACAAAGCGTATAAAAACATCCCTGACGGAAAACAATGCAATTGCTGCACAAAAACCCATGATACCCCCATACACGGTGGGTTTAATTTATGCGATGAAAAGGACAGTGTGAACCTTGATGTTTACCCGCAAATACAAATTGATAAAGACCAAAAAGGCTTCAATGGAAATCTTTTTTATCTGGCTTATTATAATGTTGACCAATCTTCTCAGATTAAAACCGTAGTCAACGGAACTTTGTATGATAGCGTTTATAGCTACATCATTGAGGGTAAATATAATTCTACTACAAAGCCAGTTATCAAGCGGATTTATTTAAGCAAATCCAAAGGCTTCTTAAAGTTTGAATTCTTTAATGGAGACAAATGGGAATTGAAGAATTAGTACCTCAAAAGTCTTATAGGTTTTTACTTATTGGAATTTTTTTTCTCACCACTTTTCTTTCCTTTTCTCAAGCCAAAAAAGACAGCAGTTTTAATCAGCGATTAGAGTTGGGTAGCCTCAATGATAACTGGGGTGGGGTACTTGTAAAAATGGAGGACGACTACCGCAGTTTTGGCTTTTTTGCCAATTGGTTTATCACAGAAAATAAATCTATTCATACTACACTTTCCTCCCTTACTAATAAAAATTGGAGGGATACTTTGCATAAAGAAAGACTTGATGAATATGCAGTAAATATCCATTACCCTATTAGGGAAAATGCTTTAAAAATTATGGATGTAAATGCCGTTGGTGGTTTCATCCTCACTGGCAATTTGGGGGGAGAAGTTATTCAGCAATTCACTCACAATTATTTTGGGATGGCAAAGGTTAGTTTGCCATATAGCAATAAGTATAATTTGTATTGGCAGGTTGGGGGAGAGGTGAAGTTTCATCCTATAATACTTCACCGAACAGGTGAGTCAAAGTCAATTATTCAGCCCTCAATATATGCTGCTTATACCCATAATTACGTATTCAATACAAGTATTGATTTACCTTATAAAATAGTTTTAAAAGATGGTGATTATTCCCTTTTAGGCGTTGGATATTCCTTCAATCAATCCCTTAGTAAAAATGAAATTATAAATACTGTTTATAAAAAAGAATCAGGCTTTTACCTAAGCCTTGCCCAGCAATTTGATGTGCTTACTTATAGCTATAAAATGTATATCAATAATGATTTTAGCCTTGGGACTATTGGCATCAATCTCTTTAAAAACCATATTGCAAAAAGGGAATTTCAAAAGCCTATTGCCTCGGTGGAAGTAGGTACATTGGCAGGTGGTTATGGGTTTTATAATAAATACTCACATGCCATGCATTCGGTTTTCCCAGTCAGATTTCTAATCACCATTAATAATGAATTTGGGGCTTCTTTAAAAAAGCATTTACCGGATTATCCCAACGTATCTGGTCATTATAAACTACTAACTATTGGCGGTGATTTATCCCTTCTAAAACACTCCAACAAACTTCAATTCAATCCTTATTTGGGGTTTGGTATTGGGGTAAAAAGAGAGATGGTTTACTCAGGCAAAGAAGAAATAGAAACTATTGATTTGCTTTCTCCGGCTGCCAAAGTAAATGGTGGTATTAAGGTCAGCACCCCCTTAAAATTCCTATCAGATAACAACCTTTACGGGTTGGATTTTCATTTCAACTACAACTATCCTTTTATGCCTAAAGAAAAGGTAATCTTGAATCATATAAGAAGTACATTTTTACAACCCTCAATGATGTTTGGGGTAGGGATGTTTGTGGTGTTGGGAGATTAAGCGTGCTTTGTGATTTTCTTTCCTCCTCCCTAAATCAAGGCCGCAGAATCTTTTCCATCTTTCTGCCCTTTGCCAATTCATCCACTAACTTATCCATATACCTCACTTGCTGCGTTAGGGGGTTCTCATTATCCTCTATACGGTAGCCACAGATTAATCCTGTAATTAAGGGCGCATTGGGGCTTAGTGCAGCATGTTGGAAGAAGGTTTCAAAGGTTACTTTCTCTGTAATCAGTTCTTGCAGCTTCTGAGTATTGTAGCCCGTTAACCATGTTATCACCTGATGTAATTCTTCTTTGGTTCTGCCCTTCTTCTCCACTTTTGCCAAATACAAAGGATAAACAGTGGCAAAGCTCATTTTTGCAATACGTTGATTTTGTACTTCTGAATTATTCATATCTTTTATATAAGATGCTAAACCTTCTTCCTCGTAAAACTCGGAATCAAATTCGTGAAAAAGCTTTTGATGGTATCAATGTTTATAGAGTCGGAATTGGCGCGCCAAATAAGGTAAAGCCCCACGGGCATTAGCAGCGCCACGGGTGCCCACATACCTGTAACCACATCCACCGCACCGGATTTTCCGGCTCTCTCAAACACCATGGATAGCACATAGAAAACTACAAACATTAAAATAGCCACTACTATGGGCAAGCCCAGCCCGCCTTTGCGGATGATAGCACCCAAGGGTGCACCTATAAAAAATAAAGTAATACAGGCAAGAGAAAGTGTGAACTTGCGGTGCCACTCAATGCGGTATCTGGTTATAATATCAAGGTATGATTCTTCTGTTCTGCCTTGCTCTTCTAAAAAATTGCGTATGGTTTGCGCCTGCTGAAATGCGTGAGTGGCATTGCCTTTTATGGAGTATTTTACCAATGAATTGCAAAAAGGTTCTTTGGCATTTAGTTTCTCAAAATGGGCAAAGGGTTTTAGTACTTTGGCAGAATCAGATAAGATTGTAAAAAAGGGTTTGATATAGTTGGCAACATCGCGGCGGGTGGTCTCCAAATTGGTTCTGTTGGAGTCCTCGTATTGCGAAAGTTGTTTTATATCCAGCATATCAAAGCCGCCCCTGAAAAGGGATTCATTGGTGCGGCTAAGGCTAAAACCACTAAGGTCAAATTTCATTTCGTAAGAGGCAAAACTTATCCTGCTATGCGGATAGGTGGGTTTGTTGGGGTTTTTAGATTCCATTTCCTCATAGCGGGTACCGTTATAAAGTTTCACCACCAGCCAGCGGTTATTGTCTTTGGTGTACATTTCACCATGCTCTGCCGTCATCAAAATATCATTGCCGCGGTTGCGGGTGTGGTCATAAATTTTTATCCCATGGATTTTATTTGAGTTCTTATCCTTTTTGTTGATGCGCAAAATATAATCATCAATGCCACCATAAAAAGTACCTTCTTTAATATCCAATGCGGGCTTTTTGGTGCGCACATCGTACAGCAATGATTTGAATTTTAGGTTGGCAACGGGTATCACATTATTGGCAAAAAAGAAAGCCCCTGCGGACATCAACAAAATCAAAATAAAAAGTGGGGTAAGTATCCTGCGCAAAGAAATGCCTGCTGATTTTAAAGCCACCAATTCGTAATGCTCTGAGAGGTTACCAAAAGTCATGATGGAGGATAGCAAAATAGAAAGCGGCAACGCCAAAGGCACTTACAAAAAACTTTGCGCTAAAGTAAGAGCCCACCATAAAGCCTAGGGCTATAAAACCCACTGCCATAAAATTTACATTGCCTTGTTTGTAATACTCCCACACAGCCAAAAAACCAACCGGCAAAAGGATGAGTGCAAGGGAAGTTCCTTGTGCCTGTTTCTGCGAAAAATGCAGAAAATAGATAAGTGATGGCACAATTACTATCCCGCCACCTACGCCTACTAAGGCACTTAATATCCCTGAGAAAATTCCAACAATCACTAAAATAATAGCATTAGATTTTTCCATATTTTTATTTTGTTTCGGTTGCGTCTTTAGTCCAACCTACCTCTGAGTTGGCAATTATGTCCAATAAATTTTCAAGATGCTCCAACTCCAATGGAGCTTCCCAATAGTCTTTTATTTTTTTTGATTTGCCATGATAATTAAAGCTGATATAGGTGGTGGGCAGGTCTGTTACATGGGCTGTGTATTCATCTTTAAATTCAAAAAACTTAGCGGCTTTAAATTCTTTTTTCAGCGCATTTACTTCTTTGCATTTTAGCTTTTTGGTGTAGTTGCCCATCTTTTTCACATCCGCAATGCCATGGTATTTTACTAAGCCGTTTTTATAGATTTCAATGGTGTAAGCAGGGCATGCACCAAAGCAACGGGTGCGTTCCATGGCAAACATAGGCTTTGCTTTTTTGGGAAGATTTACTGCAAAAGTATTTGCGGAAATCAATAGTATAGAGAGGAGAATTCGGAGAGCTTTCATATCAGTTTAGTTTCCTTGCACTATCAGTTTTGTTGAGTAAATATTTCCTGCTGCATCTTTAGAGAAAACCACATAAGCACCCTTAGCCCACCCATTAATATCTATCTTCACTTCACCGGCTGCATCCAAATCTTTTTGGCGGTAGGCAAGTTTTCCATTCATGTCATAAATGCTGAGGTCTTTCAGCATTCCATCTGTATTCCACTCAAAATTAAAATACTCTTTTGCAGGGTTTGGGTACACAGAAATATAGGGCAACTCCGCCTCTTCAGTTTCAGGCAAGCCAACAATATTATGGTCTAAAACCAAAGCATATTGTGCCGAAAATGTATCCTGATTTGTCTTATCTGTTCTGCTAACCAATATGGTAAAATCATCATAATTGGCAGCATCATCCACGGTTACATCAAATACAGAATCTTTGGTATCACCCATAGAAACGTATAACTCATGTTGCGATTTATTGCGCTTGATGAGGTACATCGCCAAATCATCTTTCTTTAATCTTGGTGTCATCCGCACATGGAAATTCTGCGCAGATTTCACTTTAAAATAATCTGCACTCAGGTGCATGAGTCTTCCGTTGCCATCCAAATTGCTTGAGTGCGAAATGGACTTATTATTATCCAGATTAAAACTTTTCTCTACCTTTAATCCGCTACCTGCCGCTGTTAAATAGTTTAAGTATTTATCAGCATTGGCATATCTGTAGGCTTTAAAATTGGTGTCAGTATCCATCACCGAATTAGCAATAAAAAAATCATTCAATATGTTTTTAAAATTGAGTTTGTATTTATTTTTAAGGATAGAATCAATGGCTTCAATATCATATAAACCAATAGTGGCTTCTAAAAATTGTTTGATAATTTTAGGGGATGTTTGCTCTGTGATGTACTTAAAATAAATCCAGCGGGAGTAAGGCATATCGCTATATTTTGCGGTATCACTAATGTCCATTGCTAAATCTGGCGCATTGAAAAGCGTAGGTAAGTATTGCAGATTATTTTCAATGTCAGGGTAGATGTGGTCTTCCATCCAAACTGCTGTTGCCTCCGCAAAAAAGCTTGTGTTTTCTGAGGTATATCCAAACTGTATTGCATGAAAAAACTCATGAGCAATAGTCACCATTATTGCGGTATCCGTCCCCGCAGGGTCAAAAGAATAATTATTATTCATGCCCATCCAACTGGTGTAGGCAGAGGTCTCTTTAAGTTTTGATTTTGGGTTATCACCAATGAGGTTATCAGGCTGCAAAAAGCCATAGTACCCAAACCCAATGGCAGAAACATATACATCATATTTATTGCTGCCACCTTCCCCAGCATCAAAAGGAGGCATGGTGTAACCCTCCACACTATCATGCATATACACATAGTCAAAAACCTTAGCCATTTTCTCAATGTAATCGGGGATGCCACTGGCATCAGCATCTTTTTTAGGGGTAGAATCTTTGCCGCTTAAAGTGTAATGGATATCAAAGAAATTGGTTTTAAAAATCTTTTCATTGCTAAGAGTAGGGCGGGTGCTAAAAGTCTTATAAAGAATCTTAGCATTTGGGGTTAATTCATCAACCCGTTTGCGGGCTTGGGTGAGCAATGGCGTTACGCATTTGCGGTGCTTTATATTCCTCTCAAAATAATTAGAAAAACCTTCTTGAGCCGAGGTGCTATCAACCCAAAAAACAAAGAGAAATAAAATTAGAAAAAGATTTTTCATTAGGGCAACTAAGCGTTGATTTGATAGCGCATATTAAAGCAAAAAAGTCTATTGCTTTTTATTCATAAACAAAAACTCCTCCTTATGGTAAACCCCTCTTTCATTGCCATCTGCCGTGCAATAAATTACATCCGCAGCTTTTTGTACATAAGTTATTTTTTGCGGGAATGGATTCTCAGGATTTTCAAACGTGATGGAGGTATCTGTTTGGTCTGTCATCCAGAAATCTATAATCTTACCCTTATTAATGGTTACTCTATAAACAGGCGTAACATTCACCATGAGTATTGAAATTTCCTCTTCAAAAGTTTTTTTCTCATTATCCAATTCATAGCTATTGGCGGTAAAAAAGGTATCACTTATTTTATCCCATGTTTCGTGAAAAGTGGATTTGCCAAGGTCTGCTTGCCATGAGCCAAGGAGCCAATCCATCCTACTAAATTTATCTTTTGATGTATTGGATTTGCTGCAACCTGCCAGTAGTATTACGGCTACAAATAGTATGTATATATTCTTCATAGTAAGGTGCAAATTTATATTTTTTTACATCTTAAAAAACTACCCAAAGGTAATTGATGCCCCTGAGTGCTTTTTGTATAAAGCTCTCCAAACTCCATATCGGTTTTTACGGGTAAAATACTTTGGAAAAGATTTTTTAAAACCAATGGAGAAAGGTTGAGTGAATAGGTATTGATGATGAAACAAAAATTGTCTTTATCAAGCAATGAGAGCACATTCTTCATCATATCATTAAGGTTGTCCTCCAACTTCCAGCGTTCACCTTTAGGGCCTAAACCATAGGAGGGCGGGTCCATAATAATAGCATTATAAGTATTGCCACGCTTTGCCTCACGTTCTGCAAATTTGGCTGCGTCTTCCACTACCCAACGGATGTTATCCAACCCACTAAGCTCCATGTTTTCTTTAGCCCAATTCACTACGCCTTTCACAGAATCCAGATGCACAACATCTGCCTTGCCAGCCTTTGCCGCAAGGGAAGCACCACCAGTGTATGAGAACAAATTCAGCACTTTAGCATCTGGTTTTCTGAGTTGTTGCAGGTAGGTATAAAGATACTCCCAATTGGCAGCCTGCTCCGGGAAAACCCCAAGATGTTTGAAGGCAGTAAACTTTAATCCAAAGCTAATAGTGAAGCCATTGCCTTTATATTTAATCACCCAATTGGCGGGCATTTTCTGGAATTTCTCCCACTCACCAGAGGTGGAAGTTTTTGCTGTGTAGCGCGCATGTGCTATGGAGAGCCACTCCTTATTATCCATGGCTCTATCCCAAATGGCTTGGGGCTCTGGGCGGATTAAAATATAACTACCAAAGCGTTCCAACTTCTCAAAATTACCGCAATCCAGCAGTTCATAATCTTTCCATGGGGGAGATTCCAGCAGGCAATGTCTATACATAGGGCAAAGGTAGTTATTAGGGGTTAGGGAATTGTGAAAAATGGAAGGCGTTAATGCAATATTCTTTTGTGTATATGCTTTAGCTTTGCCATATGAAGAAGATTTTCTGTATTGTTTTCTTTTTGTTGCAAGGGCTATTGGCAACTTCTCAGGATTCTTTAGCTCATCTAATGACCAAACCTATAAAAGTATTTCATCATGGGGTTGGTGTAGGTCTAGGATACAGCACTGGTGGTGGTTTTTCTTATAAATACACCTATAAAAGGATAGGTGCTCAAATCAATTTTTCTTATGGAAAAGGGAGGTCATCAGTCTCCTTTTATACTGATGATTATCATACCCGTACAAGCAATGGACTCACTTTAATTTACATATTGGTTGATGGTTCTCCTTACTCAAATTTTTATCTTTATCAAGGGAACCATTATTACTATTCAACTCTAAAAACAATTACAACTGATAGTAAAAATCAAGTTACTCAGGTAAGTAAATCTTCAAGCTATACATTTACCTCTGGGGTTGGTTTAGGTACAGAAATAATCCTATTTAAGAGAATTGGGTTTAACCTTATGGGTGGGTATGCTTTGTACTTTAAAGGTAATAAACCTGACCAACTTAATTTTACTTTAGAGACCGCTTTACATTTTAAGTTTTAAATTGAGTGACAAAAAAACACCATCATATTTTATTGATTGCATTAGCTTTAGTCTTGAATCTTTTGGAAGCGAAAGCTCAGGATTCGTTAAAAAATAAGCCCATTACATTCTTCCAAAATGGTCTTGGGTTTGGCGCAGGATTAACCATCGGAATAGGAGTTTCATATAGGCATATGTTTAATAGAATTGGTGGGCAGATTAATACTGGATGTACTTACAACATGTCAGGAAATCCGGAAAGAAAATTTGGACCTGACACAACTGGGGCATTCAATTTAGGGTTAAGTTTTATCTATATTCTTATTGATAGCAAACCTGCAAACTTTTTTTTATACCAAGGTAATTGTTACACATATATTGAAGAAAAAGGTGGTCAACAACTAAAAAATATGAATACCTTAGAACGGAGACCAATATACATTTTTGAAACTTTTACTACTGGAATTGGGATGGGAACTGAGTTTCGGTTAATCAAAAGAATAGGAATAAATTTGATGGCAGGTTCAGCACTTTATTTTAAACAAGGTAAGGCTGATAAATTTAATCTGACTGTTGAAACAGCCTTGCATTATTGGTTCTGATAAGATTTTATTTTTGTTAGATTCATCAACAGGTTATTCCTCCCCCCCTCCCCCCTCCCCCCTTACCTTTGCCTCTTTCTTATGCAAGCCCTACTCTATTATATTGCCCTTCCTTTTATTTATTTGCTAAGTCTGCTACCATTTTGGTGGCTGCAACGGCTTGCAGATGGGTTGCATTTTCTTTTGTACACAGTATTGGGTTACCGCAAGGGGGTGGTGTTGCAAAACCTAAGGAACTCATTCTCAGTTATAAACTGCCCGTTAGAACTCACAAGACACAGTCTTGCGACGGCGAAGTAATTTGAGGTAAAAAACCATTCATACATAAAATCATGTACTTCGTACAAGTAATTCATGCATTTCAAACATTTTGTTTTTTAGTTTGTATTGGTTTAGGTTATATTTGCTGTAACCAAATAAACAAAACAAAATGCAAATTAACAAAATTAAAAAAAACTCAGGAAAGCTTTTCCTAGCTACTAACATCATTATTTCCCTTCTTTTTTTTGGGGGATGTAGTAAAAAAAACAGAAACCGTAAAACCGATTTTAACAACCTTCACTCAAAAATGCGTGGTGGAGGAATTTACTGGCGAATGGTGCGATGACTGTTTAAAATCAGCCAATTTCTTTAGCACCATGCAGGCGAAATATCCAAATAGTTTTATTGGTGTTTGCATGCATAAAGGTGCTGGTAGTTTGGGTTCGGATGAATACGAAGATAGTGCTTCTAATGCAACTGTTAATTATCTAATGCAAGAGTTGCTAGAACCTACATTTTCTGGA
>JAPLCZ010000041.1 GCA_026391915.1 Bacteroidota bacterium
AATTTAACCCATATAGGGTTGTTTCAAAATCATGAAGCAAATATTTTTTTGGATGAAAAAGACGATTTTAAACTTATTAATGAACTAGAAAAATATGCCGGAGGTTTGTTCAAAATTGCAAAAAATCCTGATTGGGAAACTGCAAAAGAAGAATATAAAAAGCATAAGGAATCAACTAACATTGTAACTGACGAACCCAACTATTGGATATTAAAAATAAATCACGGGAATTCGAAAGATAATGAATGGGAAAATGTAAAAAAGGGAGTACTCGCCATTGGTTGGGGTAATACATTGGACCCAACGAAAGTCTCTTTAGAGGAACTAAAAAAGGACTTACATGAGGTTCATAAGAATGATAAAAAATACACAGTAAATAAACTAAATGGATGGGCAAAAACAATTCTCACATTTGCTAAAGAAATTAAAATAAATGATAAGGTAATAATTTGTGATGGGTATAATGAAACAGGGGAGGAAGTTCATGTATTTGGTGTTGCTAAAGTAACTGGAAACTATCTTTTTGATGTGAAGAGTACTTGGGTTTGGAAGAATAAAATTGGGGCTGATATTAAATCTATAGATAAGAAGATAAAAATTGATATCTTAAGGAAGCTATTTAATATGGGCACTTTAATGGGAACATTGCATGGTACACTTAAAGGTAAGAAAATTGATAAATCTTTATTTGATAACTTCTCCAAAATGATAAAAAAAGAAACAGGAGAAAGTATTGAATTTTAACCTCTTCAAATTATGAAAGAATTTCCCGAATTCCAACAACATTTAACAACCCTTAAAAGCAAGGATTGGCAGAAGCTATTTGCTTTGATTCCTGAAATTGAAAACACAAAAATATTTGGCAAAATTAGTAAAGTTGAAAAGGATAAGGATGGTGTTCAAGTCATGCCTTATATGATTTCCTCAGAAGTTGTAGATAAGTTTTATAATGTGGTTTATGAATTAGAGATTCTTCCAAATTTTGATTGGATGAATTGGAAGGAAGCAAAACCAATAATAGATGATGAGTCATTTGATTATAATGAATTAGAAACTATCACACTTTGTAAACTGCTTACCTTTATTATAAGGGCGGATAGATTTTCAGAAGGTGTACTTGTATCTTGTTTTACCAATGGAAGTATCCTTAAAATTATTCTTTCTTTAAGAGATAAAATAAACGGGACTAACTGACCGACTTCTTTAATTCTTCCCGAAGAGGTTTTACTTTCTCAGATTTCCATTTGCGCATAAAGTATAATACTCTTTGAATTATGTATATACCTCTTTCAGATTGAAAATAATCATCTGCTGTTTTTAATTCCAGCATTGCATCCAAGTCTTCGTAGGCAGCTTCAATATCAAAGCCTTCTACTTGTGCTAGAAAACTAATATCTGATGCAATTTCCGCAACAGTTCTAGGATTCCCCACTTGTGCAATTATTTTCTTTTTCAATAGTAAAATATATTAATACCTTTCCTCCTCAAAACTAAGCAAAATCCATTTTAGCAAATGAAGATTTTTTATTCCGCCCATGTTGGTGTTAATAAAAAAGTGTGAATAAAACTACAAAGTATTATTCATTTACCATTGAAGAATAATGATAAACTAACTCTGGTGACAAATCATATTCACACTGTATCCTTGTTCCGTTTTCATCTTTCATCCAGGCTGCATTCATCCAGAAAACTTGTCCTAGGTCGCCTATTTTTGCCTGCTTGAAAAAATTAACATCATTCATTTTTTCTTTGTCAACATTATCAT
>JAPLCZ010000320.1 GCA_026391915.1 Bacteroidota bacterium
CATGAGCAAGGAACAGGCAGTGCTGGAGCTCAAAAATGAAATACAAAGCAAGGTTAGGTTTGATATTGATAAGCAACAACGCGATTATTTCCTACACCAACAACTGCGTGCTATACAAGAAGAATTAGGTAGCGACTCCCCTGATAAAGAGGTGGAGAATATGCGTGAGAGAGCCACTAAAAAGAAATGGAGTAAGGATGTTGAGAAGGCTTTTACCAAAGAGCTGAATAAGCTTGACAGGATGAATCCCGCCGCAGCAGAATATTCAGTGGTGATGAATTATTTGGAGACTTTACTTGACCTGCCTTGGGGCGAATACACCGAAGACAGCCTTGATATGAAACAGGCAAAAAAGGTATTGGATGAAGACCATTACGGGCTTGAGAAAATCAAGGACAGGATCCTGGAATACCTTGCAGTGCTAAAATTAAAGGGCGATATGAAAAGCCCGATTTTGTGCCTTTATGGCCCTCCTGGTGTGGGAAAAACTTCTCTGGGAAAATCTATAGCAAGGGCAATGGGCAGGCAATATACACGCATGAGTCTTGGTGGTTTGCATGATGAATCTGAAATACGCGGACACAGGAAAACTTATATTGGTGCTATGCCGGGTAGGATTATCCAATCTATTAAAAAGGCAAATTCATCCAACCCTGTTTTTATATTAGATGAGATTGATAAAATTGGTCATGACTTCCGTGGCGACCCTGCTTCTGCTTTGCTTGAGGTGCTAGACCCTGAACAGAATTCAGCTTTTTATGACAACTATTTGGAGTTGGATTACGACCTCAGCCGTGTGATGTTTATTGCTACAGCAAACTCTTTGGACAACATCCATCCTGCATTACAAGATAGGCTTGAGATTATTGACATCAGTGGATATTTGTTGGAAGAGAAAGTTGAGATTGCTAAGAAATATCTCATCCCAAAACAAATAGAAATGCATGGGCTAAAACCCAATCAACTTAAAATAAAAGATGAAGTGATTGAGAGAATGATTGAAGACTACACCCGCGAATCTGGAGTAAGGACTATGGAGAAGAAAATCGCCTCCCTTGCAAGGGCAAGGGCAAGGGCAGTAGTGGGTGGTGAAAAGACTTCCAAAGAAATTACAACAGCCGATTTGGAAATAATTCTTGGTGCTAAAATCTTTGAACGTGATGTATTTCATAACAGTGATTTGGCAGGTGTGGTTACAGGTTTGGCTTGGACTGCCGTTGGTGGTGATGTGCTATACATTGAAACAAATCTTGCCCCAGGTAAAGGTAAACTTACCCTCACCGGAAAATTGGGTGAGGTGATGAAAGAGTCTGCGATTACAGCCTTATCTTACCTTAAATCTCAGTACAAAGAATTTGATATTCACCCACACGCTTTTGATAAATGGGATTTACACATACATGTGCCGGAAGGTGCTGTGCCTAAAGAAGGGCCTTCTGCCGGAATCACAATGTTAACTGCTCTTGCCTCTGCTTTTACTCAAAGGAAAGTAAAACCCGGCATTGCTATGACAGGGGAAATTACCCTGCGTGGTATTGTGTTGCCAGTGGGTGGAATACAAGAGAAAATACTTGCCGCCAAACGCTATGGCATCACTGAAATTATATTGAGTGAACTTAACCGCAAAGATGTGAAAGAGGTAAAACCAAAATACATTGAGGGGTTAACTTTCCATTATGTAAAAACTATGAAAGAGGTAATTGATATTGCCCTGCTCAAAGAAAAAATTAGCAAAGCGGTAAACGTAAACCAACCTGAGTTTGCCGAAGATGACC
>JAPLCZ010000180.1 GCA_026391915.1 Bacteroidota bacterium
CCTACAAAAAGGGCTAAAACTAAAAGTAAAAAGTGGCTATGTGGAATACAAATGGAGAAAGGACACGAAAACAAGTACAGTACTCAGGACTACAGATACTTTTACAGTATTTACTCCAGGCAGATATTGGATTTATGTAAAGGATAGTTTTGGTTGTAATAAACATGATAGCATACGCATATATGCTAATGACCCAATTTTTGATTTAGGGGCTAATGACACAGCTTGTGACCAATACACTTTATGTGCGGACACTATAAAATTTCCGAACTACAAACACAAATGGCAAAAGAAAAACAACACTTCGGGTGTATGGTCAACCATCGGTTACAGCAATTGTATTACTATTACTGATTCTGGAATTAACTGGATTAAACTAACCCAATACAGCCAGCCGGATAGTTGTTATTTTACTGATAGTATAAAAATAGTTATTAAAAAAGCGACTAAAATACATTGCAGTGGCTTAGGACCTTTTTGCGCAAATGATTCCAATAATTACTTTTTGCGCAAATGATTCCAATAATTACCTTTTGGATAGTATTTGCCTACCTACCGGAGGCAAATGGAATAGAACCTTCCCCTCTAATAATTCCGTAAGTTTTAATGCAATTAATCCCGCTGTACTACATGCTAACTTAGGAGTTGGTACACATGATTTCATCTATTCATATACTGACCCTACTACTGGTTGCTTTACCGCGGATACTATTCATATTACAATTTACGGTTTAGATACTCCTGATATAATTGAGGATACTTTTTGCCAAAGCAATATACCTCAATTATTAAAATTTACTCCATCCGGTGGCACATGGAGTAGCAATGTAAGTAGCGGGTATTTTACCCCAAGCACAGCAGGCTGGCATAAGGTGTGGTATAAAACCACTAATACACACGGTTGTAGTAATGCGGACACTGCTTATATATTAGTAAAAGAGCAAATAGTTGGGGGCATAAACCTACTTACAGATACTACTGGCTTATGTTTTCCTGATACCAGTGTTGAATTAGAAGCCTATTGGAATACAGCAACCAACTATAATTATCATTTTAAATGGCTCTATAACAATAGCACAAACAGCAAGGTAAAGATAACCAAAAACGGCACTTACAAAGTAGTTATAACATCTGATAGTACCCCGTGCCCAGATACGGTATCAATAACCATTAATTTGCCTAATTGCTGTAACCTAAACACTAATTTGTTGCATGGGACTTTAACCAATGCATCTATTACAGCCGGCAATTATGTGCTTGATGGTGAACTAAGAATTACCGGAATAGTTACTATTGATAATGCACATATTTATGTAAAGGACTGCCACGCTATAATAATAGTAGAACAAGGGGCAAGACTTGAAATAAGAAATTCCCATATAGGCTACTGTCCATGGAAGGGAATTGAGGTTTGGGGTAGCATTGATGCTTGCAGTAGTGATACAGGTGTAGGCTGCGGGCAGGGCGAATTGTTTATGCAGGGTAGTATAATAGATTTTGCAGAAATTGGTGTTTTTGCTGGGACAAGGACAGTTTTAACAAATAGCTGTTATAGCACATCTATTGATAGACAATTGCTAGGCGGTGCTGTTATAAAAATATTCTATAGCACTTTTAGGCATAATAATGTTGACATTTTATTTAGTGAGTTTAATGTTGGCGGGTTTTGCGTTTGTGGCAACCTATCTAGTAACTCGCCATCAAACGGGGTTATTTATAGCCAAATTGAGCATAATATATTCGGGTTACTTTCTGATACATTCTATAGATGTGAGGGTGAGAATAATAATAACACTTGGTTGGGGCAGTTTTTTATAGCATATGATGCTGCACACGGAAGTAGTAATTGGAGAAACTCATGTAGACATATAATTGATTGCAATGAAAATCCTGATGCTTGGTCTGACCCATATTGTCATGGAAACAATATTAGTTGCTGCACTGGAAGTAATGTAAATAATTCTTATTTTGGGAATCATGCAAATAATCCAAATCCATTCCAGCAATCAATTTTTGAGAATAATTCATATTCTCCAACTTGTACTGGTACACCCCCATATCATTAATAGTTATGAAAAGGACAATCTTTATTTTAATAATTGTTATTATTGTGAAAATACCTTGCAAATCTCAATGGAATAGGTTGCCTATTTCAGATAGTTTAGGTCAAATAAGTGATGTGCAATTTCATAATTCAGATACAGGATATTTATGTACTCGTTATATCGGATCTCAACATAAATATAAAAAAAATCCTTATCATTTTATAAGAACTACTGATGGAGGCAATACAATGACAGAAATAGATTCTTCAAAGTTTAGAATAGATTTTTCTTTTATAAATAGCAAAAGTGGAATTATATCTATTGTAAAAGATACAACTTTAAAATTAGGTACTGCTCCTTACAACTACAAAATGTATAGGACAAAAGATGCGGGAAATACATGGGATAGTTTGCCAAATACCAAAGGGATGGCATCCCCTTATCTTGTTACGGAATATATCTGTTTTGTAGATAAGGTGATTGATTCCGCAGGAAATAAACAATTGCAAAAAACTAAGGATGGGGGTAAAACATGGCAACAGAATGATAATATTCAAAGAATAAATACAGAAGTTTTATTTAGAAACGACACTTTACATGGGTACGCGCAGTATGTAAAGTTTGATACATCTTCTGGTAAATGGGTATGGTATTATGAACGCACCAATGATGCTGGAGAGACTTGGCAAAAGATTAATTTTAAAACACCTGTAACACAATACTTGGCAAATATAATTTTAAGTGATAAGGTGTGGTTATTAATCGGTGCAATTGATAGTAATTATTCATATATAACTTATGATGATGGGAACTCTTGGAATAAATACCCTTTTCATATACCAAGCGCAAGTAATAAAGCATTCGCTTTTGTAGATAGTAATACAGTATTTTCAGGGGCTTATTATGCTAAAGTAAGAATGTGGAAAACTAATGATGGAACCAAAACATGGGGTACTCAACAAATTCAATACTCTCCTAAAAGAATAGTAATGTTAGATTCTAATGTAGGTTATTGCTATTACCCTAATCTTACCCAAGATATATTTTTCACCACCAACGGAGGTGGCACAATAACAGGCTTGCAACCACCAACCAGAACTTCCCCTGTAGTAACCATATCACCCAACCCTACTTCCGGTTTTGCTTTGCTAATAGCTAAAGGTTTAAAATCAGAAGATGCACAACTTGAAATAACTACCATTGAAGGTAAAAGATTATATACTCAAAAATTAAAACCTTTTAATGATGGCAACCTCCAACAACAATTAGATTTAACTACATACCCTTGTGGTGTCTATTTAATAAGCCTCAGCCAAAATGAAGGAAGATGGACGTATAGGTTGGTGGTGAAATAGCTTTGCCTTATGAAAAAGGTTATTCTTTTAGTCATCACTTTGATGCAAGCCCAGCTAAAACTTACATAATACAATAACAAAAAAAGGGAAGCTTATTCAGCTTCCCTTTTTTATTAAAGAGGTTTCTAACTCCCTATTTCACCATCACAATTCTTTTAATAATTACCTCATTCCCAACTTCCATTTTTACAAAGTAAACACCTGCGGCAGGGGCAGTGAAGTTTACAGAATGTTCGCCGACGGGTTGGGTGGTATTGGTAAGGGTTGTTAGGATTACACCAAGCATATTGGTTATACTAATCCTTACTTTATTGGGTTGATTTAAACGGTAAGTAATATGGGTGCTTTCCTTAAACGGATTAGGGAAGATAGCTACAGAAAAATTATTGCCTGCCTGCACAATACCTGTGATTGTTACAATTTGAGAGTCTATGGCAGTGCATCCTTTTCCGTTATCTACTATAAGTTTTACAGTATGGTCACCACCGCTGCTAAAGGTGTGTGAAGGGCTTTGGGTGTTAGAGGTATTGCCATCTCCAAAATCCCATTGGTAGCTGGTGTATCCTGTTGTGTGTGGATTAAAAGTATAATCCACTGCAGAGGATGATGTATAACCAAAAGATGCATCGGGGTCATCATCCAACTTAAATGTTTTGGAGAGGTTAGCACTGCAGCCATGGCTGTTGGTAACACTAAGTGTGGTGGTATAGTTAGCGGATAAGCCATAAGTATGAGAAGGGCTTGGTATAGTGTCTGAATTTCCATCACCAAAAGCCCAGCTATATTTGGCAGGATTGCTATTGGTAATAGTGGAATCAGTAAAGTCAACGGGCTTGCTAAGGCACTTTGCACTTACCCCAAAGGCAACTTTAGGGTTATCAAAAACACTAACCGTTTTTTGGGTTGAGTCTGCACAGCCACCAGCTGCAATAGTTAGTAAAGTTGCGGTATAAGTACCTGCCGTGGCGTAGGTATGGTTTGATGTTTTTGCCGTGTCTGTTTTGCCATCACCAAACTTCCAGATGCGAGTATAAGAACTACCAAAAGAGGTATTATCTACAAACTGATTGGCTTTGGTAAGGCACTCATCTGTAGCAGTAAATGCAGCTTTAGGCGTGCTACCAAAACTAACCGCTTTGGTGAAGGTATCAGTGCAACCACCACTGGTAGTAATGATAAGTTTTACGGTGAAAGGCCCACTGCTGCTGTAGGTATGGGTTGGGTTTTTGGCGGTGTCCTTTGCGCCATCTCCAAAGTCCCATTTACGGCTGGTGATAGTACCGCCACCAATGGTTGAGGCATCAGTGAAACTAACTTTTTTGGTAGCACAACTGGCTGTAAAATTAAAAGTAGCTTTTAATCCACCCACATCTGCCTTTACTAATTTCTTAGCACTTGGGCAACCATGGTGGGTGCTTATCTGCCAATCATAAAAGAAGAAGTAAACAGTGCTGGTTGTGGAAATTGTATTTCGGGTAATGCTCACCAAATTGCTTTTGGTATAAGGGTATTTAGCAGTTGGGCTGGTGTACATACTTGTGATAGTAGAACCCTTAGCATTGATATAATAATCAGTACCTGCCGTAATGAAAAAGCCAACCGGTATTTTAATTAGTTTGGGGGTGGTGGTGGTAGAGCCAATAACAGATGTGCTAATACTATTAACTAAGGTCGCCGAAGCATCATAAAGATTAATAACTACGTTACCTGTACCACGCACATAGGTGGTTACAGTATCCAAATAAAAATCATTAAGGGCGTCAAAAGTTAACCCTCGGTTAACTGTGGTGGAGAGAGTTGGCGTGCCCGCCCCTGTAGAAGTAAGTACCCCCGCATGGAGCATAGTTGGTGCTGCCTCAGCATAATAATTTGTTGGAGCTGTTAAATATGGCGTAGTAAAAGTATCGCCTTGCGCAAGATAATTTCCTGCATTATTATACCAATAAATAGTATCCAAAGTTGAGATGGCAGCAGCGGTAAGTTTATAGATTCCGGCTTTGCAACTCACTACACCTTTGCTGTTTTTAATGATAGCAGGGGTAGTAAATGTTAGGCTACGGGTGATGGAATCATTGCCACTAAAAGCATCAGTACTAAGAGAAGTGTAGGCAACAACAGTGAGTGTAGCACCCGCAAAAGTATTTCGTTTGTAAGAGAAGGTATAAGCAGAATCTTTAGCAGCAGCTAAAGGCCCAACCAGTTTACCTGTGGCAACAGTGCTACCATTAATTACTAAAGTTAATGGGATATTACTTTGGGAAGACGAACCAAAATTAGCAACACGAATTGTAAAGGTAGTGTTGGAATCTCCACATGCATTAGCGGATGGAGAAAGAATAGAATCAACCCCAACATCATTGGCAGGGGGGGTGAACTCATCTGCCCCAATATCTGATGTTGCACCACGCACATCTCCATCAATATCACTCTTAATTGTAGCAATAGATTTTGCTTTGCCATTAAAGAGACCGTTGGTGGTATGCAAATCATCATAAGCAAAAAACTTAGGGTCTGTAAATAGAGAATTGGCATCCTGCCCTGTAGCGGTTTTCCAGCTGCCAAAGGTGGCGTATGCTGTTCCATTCCAATAACCCATATTGCCTGTGGTGTAGTAATCGTTATTATTAATATTGGTGATGGCAGTGGTGATATACATTGGGTAACCTCCTGCGTTGTGGTCAACAATATTATTATAGAAACGTGTGTTGGCTGTGGTAGCAGAAGAGTGCACCATATACACAGTATAGTAAGAGGTAGAACCACCATCATACAAAAAGCTATTGTAATAGATATTTGCTTTCACCATATAGTAGGTATATAGCGTATATCCAACCCCTGAATTACTCATCATATTATTGTAGATATTGATGCTGTCTTTCTTACCATCACAATAGTATAATCGCATTCCGCCACCTGTTACTATTTTGTTATTGGTGATTTTTAATGCCCCATAAAGGTAGTAACCATACATGGCAGCATTGGTAATATCAACCATGGTATTTTTATCAAACACCATATTGTTTTGGTAGTAAAATAAACACCCTGCAATTGAGCTATCAATGGTGTTATGGATGAACTTACTTCCGTTCTCTAAAACAGTTTGTGAAGTGCCATACCAGTAAATACTATAGTACCCATTGCGGATAATATTATTGTAAAAAGTATTGAAAGAATCCACATCAGCAGCCGAAGAAATAACCTCAGTATAATTGGCAAATGAGCTGGTAACAGGTATGCCATACAGCAAACAATTATTGAAAGTATTATAGCATGATTTGCCATCCACCTGTATAACCCTTGCGTAAGAAGCAGTGGTCGCAGATTGGGTTCTGGAGATAGTGATTTTATTGAAGGTTGTGTAAACACTTCCTTTCAAATAAAGCGTAAAATTATTGGTAGATGTGCCTGTATTTCCATAGTCCAAAATAACTTTGGTGGAGTCCAAAGATGAAGATTGGAAGGTGATGGTTTTAGTAGCAGATGCGTTATTTATTTTGCCCAAAGTAAGCTGCTCATTATAGTAGCCATCACGCACATTAAAGGTAACTGAACTACAAACACCACGTAAGGTTAAATCTGCAATTGCAGCAGTGAATGTTGCATAATCAGGCGTAGTTCCGCCAATGGTATAAGTGCCACCAATGCCGCCACCAACAATTGTGGTTGCAGTGTCGTTAGTGTTATCTGGGTCAGTAGTTCCGTTAGGGGAAGTTGTATAAACTTTAATGTTGAAAGTACCAGTGCCAGTAAAGGAATAGCTGCCCAATTTTACCTGTGCGCTACCACCTGCGACAATGGTTGTGGTATAGGCAATACTCGTTTGGGCAGTGCCATTTACACTCCAGTTTACGGATACAGAAGTTAGGGATGCAGTACCATAATTTTGGATGGTAGCATACACATCTCTTGTGCCTGGGCAGAAGCCTTTGCTTGGGCTATCAATGCTTATAATTCCGGCATCATAAGGGGATGGGAAAATTTCATCGGCGCCCATATCTGGTGCGCTTGTGCTGCGGGTTTGGCCATCAATATCGGTGAGTACAGTACCAATATTTTTACCCAACCCATCCAATGAAGTATTAAGAATATGGAGGTCTGATGCTGACTTAAATTTAGGGTCAATGTTGCGGCAATTTTTATCTTGGGATGAAGCAGTTTTCCAAGCAGCAATGGTCTTACAAATGGTAGTGTTCCAATAACCCATATTGGTAGTTTTGAAATAATAGTTATTATAGTCTGTAGTGGTAATTCCGCGAGTTGAATAAATATTATAACCACTGGTATTCATGTTCACAAAAACATTATTTATGGAACGGAATGAAGTAGTGGCGGTAGTAGAACTTGCGAAGTAGGCATTATAAGTTGATGACCCACCAGACATATGGTAAATGCTATTGTAGTAGAGATTCACTAAATTGCAATAATAAAAATAGGCAATACCATTATTTGATGAGGTTCCGGAGAAAAAATTATTAACCACATAAATAGAATCTTTTGTAGCCTGACAATAATTAAAATACACCGCCGAACTATTAGTTGTGTAAACTTTATTACCTGAGAAAATACTACCGTCTGAAACGTAATTAGCATAGATCCCATAGCCAGTTGTGCCTATGTTATTCTTGATAATATTCTTACTAAAAATAAGATTGTTTTGTAAACCAAGGTATGCCCCGTAATTAGTAAAAGTATCAATGCTATTATGGATAAAGCTATTGCCTGTGGCTGACCCGGAATTGCAACTCCAGTAAATATTATAGTAGCCTTTCTCAATTCTATTGTTATAAAAAGTATTGTAGTTATTAACCCCTGCTACCGAATACAAAACGTATGTATTGGCAGAGGTACCTGCACCGTGTATGATACAATTTGTAAATTTATTATAGTCAGCATTGCCTAAAACATAAACACAATATTGGTAGCTGGCGGCAGATTTCTCTATAGTCATTTGATTAAAAATAACATGGCTGCAACCATTCAGTTTCAGCACATGGTAATCAGGGTAAGTACCAGAGCCGTATTCTAAAATTACTTTGCTGCTGTCGCCTTTATCACTGGTAAAGGTGATGGTATTAATGGCAGAGGCACCGGGTATCGCAGTGATTTCAACTTGCTCTGAGTAGATTCCGTTATCAACCCTAATAACTACTGCACCGCAAACACCATTGGTAATTAAATCTGCAACTGTTGCGGTAAATGTTGCATAAGTTCCTGAGGAGCCAATAGTATAAGTACCACTCATGGCATTTGTTGAAATTGAAGAGTTAGAAGAATCGTTTGAAGGTGTGCTATCCTTAGTTAAACCATTAGGCGCAGAGGTGTATGCAATAATGTTATAAGTGCTGCCTTTGGTGAAACTATAACTACCCAATTTCACCATAGTTGTATTGCCAGATGCAATGCTAAGTGAAGATAAACTTACTGCTGTTTGGGCAGTGCCATTCACACTCCAGTTTACGGTGAAAGATGATAGCGTACCCGTACCATAATTAGTAACTGTTGCATACACATTTTGTGTTCCACCACAAGAAGAAGTTTGCGGACTATCAATGGCACTAACACCTGCATCATTCATTGGAGGATTGAATTCATCAGCACCAATATCGGGCTTAGTTGCGTTGCGGGTTTCGCCATCAATATCAGTAGTTATTCTGCCAAATACCTGAGCAGTACCATTCAGTTTTGCATTGCCCACATGGAGGTCAGTGTTAGATGTAAAATTAGGATTTACGCTATAGGAATTTGCGTCAAAACTTGTTGCGGTTTGCCATGCAGCGAGGTTGGATATTGTTGCTGCATTCCATGCACCTAATGCACCAGAAGCCACATAATAATTATTGTTATCAGCATCAGTAATATTCTTATTTGAATAGATGGCATAGGCAGATTGTGTATTCACAAAATTGTTGTTATAAACCAATATAGATTTAGCTGCGGTTGCATTATATCCATAGTAAGTATAGTAGGTTGCCGCAGCCCCAGAGGAGTATAGATTCACATTATTGTAAAGAAAATTTACATAGTCAGAACCATAGCAATAAATGCCATAAGTGCTGTTGATGTAAGTACCTGTGCAGGAGATGAAATTGTTAGCTACATAATTTGTGTCCTTGCCACCTACTGAGTTAAAGTAGTAGCAATTCATACCATAGGTTCCTGCAGTTGTGGTTATTTTATTACCAATATATTTACTACCCCCACGGGCATAGTTAAAGTATAAGGCATAGCCATAGTTAGCAGTTATCCCACTCACTTTATTTCCTAAGAAATTGAATTGGTTTTGGTAGCCGATATAGCAACCGTAATAGTAGATGGTATCAAAGGTATTATTGGTAAAAGAATTCCCAGTTTCATACACACCCGAATTCCCATAATTAACTCCATAATATGAATTATAAAATAGGTTATTGTTAAAGGCATTAAAGCTATCACCAGAGGTTTGAGAATACACTAAGTAGGCATATGAGCCTGCGCCATAAGCTTCGGCTTTTATTTCGCAATTGGTGATGGTATTATACGCAGCACTTCCTGTGATTTCAATCACGTTTCCATACCTGCCACCTGTGCTTCTTTGCAGGGTCATTTTCTTAAAAATAATATGGCTGCAACCATTCAGCTGTAGCGCATAATTATTAGCGCCAGAAGAGGAGGTAAGTGCCCAATCCAAAATCACTTTTGTGCTATCTCCATTTTTACTTTGGAAGGTAATTGTGTTAGTTGCTGAAGTCCCTTTAATAGCATCAATCTTTACAGATTCTGTATAAGTATTATCATCCACATTAATAGTGATGGCACCACAAATTCCTTTGCTTACCATATCTGCAACGGCAGCCGTAAAAGTAGTGTAAGTGCCGGATGTCCCAATGGAATATGTACCCGTAAGCCCATTAGTGTTTAGGGTTTTCGTAAGGGTATCATTGGTGGGTACACTATCACCACTTAATCCGTTAGGTGATGAAGTATAAATTTTCAATGCATAAGAAGAGCCTGTAGCAAAAGAATAAGAGCCCAATTTCACTTGCACACTTTTGCCAATTGTTAAACTGCCGCTATAAGTATAGGCAGTTTGCGCAGTACCATTCACACTCCAGTTTACGGAGAAGGAAGTCAACGTCCCCAAACCATAATTGGAGATGGTTGTGTAGATATTTTGTGCGCCACCGCAACCCGTAAAAGCGGGGCTATCCAAAGAGTAAACTCCCGCATCTGTTGTATGCGGTTCTATTTCATCAGCACCAATATCAGGCTTGGTGAGGTTGCGGGTTTCACCATCAATATCAAGTGCGGTGAGTTTGCTGTATTTGCCTTTGCCATTTAGTTGCGCATTGGTAATATGTAAATCAGAATTGGATACATAACCCGGGTTAACATTCAAACTACTACTGTCCTTTTTACTGGCAGTTTTCCATGCGGCAAGGGTAGCGCAATTAGTGCCTGCATGATACCCTAGGTAAGTGCCATTGCCATATAGATTATTATAGTTTGATGTAGCAACTGTAGCAGCGGAGGCACTAATATAAATGGCAGTTCCTGTTGCTAAATTCACGAAACTGTTATTGCGCAAATGGACAAATTTATTGGTTGTGGAGCCATAGAAATTCGCGGCATAGCTTGATGCATTAGTCCCTGAAATAAGCACATTATTATTGTAGTAATATGTGTAATCATTATAGTAGGTATAAATGCCATAAGTGGTAGTATTAGCGTTTGATTGGCTAATAAAATTATTATATATTTTATTGAAGTAAGTGGTTTTGGTAGTGGCATTATTTCCATAGAAATTATATATGCCATAGCCATCCCTGTCTCTTATAATTTTATTGTTAGATATAGTAAATGCATATTGGTAATAGGCATAAATCCCCATCAGATTGCTACCAACAATTATGTTATGATTAATCACATTTCCTCTGGCGTGTAGCTTAGTTCTGGAGTAAATGTTATAGAGGTAAAAACCATAATAACCACCTTGGATATAGTTATTAAAAAACACATTGGCACTATCCGCAGAATAGGTGCTGGTTGTCATACCACCTATCCTAACTACACAAGGGTATGGGAAGGAATATAGGATTGAGCTACATCCGATAATTCTGTTGTTAAAAAACCTATTGCTATCCGCCATGCCCTCTAACCAAATGGCATCGCCACCCGTGATGTCATGGTATATCGTCATCTTTTGGAAAGTGACATAATCGGTACCCATTAAGTGGACTGTAAAATTCCCAAGAGTATCCCTTAAAATCACTTTGCTGCTATCTCCGCTGGCACTTTCAAAAGTGATGGTATTGGTTTTTGTGGTTCCCAATAAAGAGTCCAACTCCACAGTTTCATCATAAGTACCATCTGCAATGTGAAACACCACAGCAGCTTTTACACCGGGTCCATTAGCAGTTCCGGAGCTTCGGCTACCGGTCATTAAATCACCTACTGCATCTGTAAAAGATGTGTAGTTTGTGGATGATGCAGACTTACTTGGGTCTATGGTATATGTGCCACTTAACTGTGCATTAGCAGGCAGAAAACCAAAGGTTAAAAGACTTAGTACAAAGAATTTTTGTAGGCAGTTTTTAGTTTGTAGAAAAGAGTTTTTCATGTTGCAATATTTTTGGAATTTGAAAACAAAGTTAAAGGAATAGTTGGTATTGCAAAATTTGAGAAAATTCTTTTAGTAACTTAAAAAAATGACTTTGTGTAGCAGCCATAAAAGAATTTTTAAATTAGGTTGAAAAGATAAAACTATTAAATTCGCAGCCTAAACCAAGTAGACCTATTAGCAAGCCTATGAGGAAATCCCTCTTATTTCTTATTATCTTTTTATCATTTGTGGATAATGGATATAGCCAAACCTCCTACAAGCCTTTGCTATTAAATAAAGCAGGGAGTGATGCTCTTAATGAGTTATTAGCCAGAAAATATAAATCCCTTATACCCCCAAAAAGTGATATTGATTTAGAGCCTCTTTTTAAAAGCACGGATGTAGAAATTAAACATTTGGTAAGAAATGGTGATATTCTTTTTGGTGATACCCTCAGCAATAAACTTAATGCAGTAGCACAAAAGCTTGTAGAAGTTCGCCCCTCTTTAAAAGGCACCTTTAGAGTTTACGTTTATAAAACCACTATGCCCAATGCTTTCACCTTCCCGGATGGAAGTATTTTAGTTACCACAGGCTTATTGGCAAGGCTAAGTTCCGAGTCTCAATTAGCTTTTGTGATAGGGCATGAACTTGGGCATTTAATCAAAAAACACCCAGAGCAAACTTTGCGGAAAGCTAAAAAAATTGGTAAGGAGTTTAACCTAACTACTATCACTGGCAATAGTTTTAAGATATTGATGAACTATAGCCAAGAGAATGAAATGGAGGCAGATGCAATAGGTATTGAACTCATGAATTCAGCCGGCTTTAATTATAATGAGGCGCTAACTTCTTTAAGGAAAATTCTGTTGCCTGACTCCTCTTTTAAACCCTCCAGAATTTATATAAAAAAGCTATTTGCAAGCCCAGATTTTAATGTTGATAGCATCCGAAAAAAAACTAATAGTGATGAGGAAAATTATGTGCAGCCACAGGAAGATGACAATTCACTTAACACCCATCCTGAGCTTACAAAACGGCTGATTGCTCTTAAAGAATTGATTGCCAAACTGCAAACTAAATCAATAACTGTAAAGAATGATTCGGAAGATTATGTTCCCATAAAATATATAGCAAGGATGGAAAATATCCTTGCTTCTTTTACTTCTGGCAACCATGATGAAAGTTTATACTTAAGCATACATGGACTTGATTTATATCCTAAAAACAATTTTTTGATATTGATGATTTCCAAAAATTTATTATGGCTTGCTACATACAAAGAGAATGATAATTTGCAGAAAGCCCTTAAAGAAAATAAAAATATTTACGGTGGGAACTTTGGAGAAATAGAAGCCTTTATCTCCACACTTTCTAAATCCGATTTAAAAACTCTCACCTATTCATTTATTAAAAATAATTACAATAGTGGTGATGAGGAACTCACTTTTTACATGGCATATATTGCTGAGTTTTATTTAGGGAGTGGGATATCCAGAATCTATTATTCAAAATACATGAAGGAGTATGCGGCAGGCAAATATGCTTTATTTGTAGAAAACAAATTGAAATAATTTACACATTAAAATGAGGAAATTTTTATTCATATTAATTGCGTTTTTAACCTTTGGTTGTGGGGGATATATCCATATTGAGAAGCAGGAAGAGTTTGCCTCACAAAGGTCAAAAATGGATAAGATTATTGTTTTGCAACCAGATTTTTTTGTGGTGAAAGATGGCTATAATTACAAAAACTCTTATTGCTATAAGAAGGAAAAAATTATTGAGAAATCCTATGCAAGATTAAGCAAAAGGTTTGGGAGGGAAATGGTAATGTCCAGCAACGGAGAGAGTATAGACCCCGAATATTACAACACTGTAATGCGCCTTAAAAAGGAGATTATGATTGCATCCGGAATTTTTGATTATCAAAGTGATAAATCTTACGAAGGCAAAAAAACCACCTTGCCATTATCAACCAATCTTATCATCTCTCCTGACTATAATCAATTGCAAAAAAAGTATGGCTCTGCCTATTTCAGCTACTCCTACTTTATTGAAAGTGATGGGATATTTATGCTTACTGTGGTGGCAGATATTTTTCAAAGTAAAATAATTTACAGAGAGGCAAAGAGGGTTCATGTTTCTGCAAAAAAAGACAACCTGGACCGTATGCTTTTTAACTCCTATTATTCCTTATTTACAGACAAATGAAAAAACAATTTTTAATAGGCTCTTTTTTATTCATCTCATGCTTTGCCAATGCGCAGATATTAGCAAAACTAACAGACCGTTTTATGATTAAAACAGATTTGCTTAGCCTTAAAACAGAGAATGCTTTAAACTTAGAATTGGAAACCAAACTCAGCCATTATATTACTTTCTCACTGGGCTATTATTCTGAGAGCAGCAAGCACAATTTGAAGTTTGAACCAGACCCAGATTTTACTATCCTTTACAATATAACCAAGGAGCTCCCATGCTACATTAATATGAAATCATTTTCATATTCTTTCAGGATTTATCCTGACCCTATTGGTGCTGCACCATTTGGTTTTTATACAATGTTTAAGTACTCTTATGGTAAGGCTGATATACTTGGCTATTATGGTGAATTCCCTTCAATCAACCCAAACACACCTTACTTTAGTGTTAAGAATATCCCACAACCTGTTGTTTGGTTTACCATTATGGATGTTCCTGTAAAAAAGTACAATTTTTCTTTTGGCTATCAACGATTAATTGGGAGTCATTTTTATTATGATATTGCAATTGGATTACAGTATTATCAAATGTACGCAGCCAACGCAACTGAGCAAGCGCAGCTTAATAAAATTGGGAATTCTTTTGGGACAAATTTGGGCAGCTATTATTCCCCTGACTTGGGAGGAATTGGCTTTGATGGAAGACTTGGAATAAGTTATTTAATCTACTAATATGAAAAGAATTTTAACCTTGGTTTTAATGCTTCTGAGTTTATCTTCATGCATCAAACACTATGACGTAAAACCAATCACGAATAAAATCTATAATAATGAATTTGATCTGCAAAACTGGGATCCAGATTATTCTAATAGTGAATGTTTTTACTCTCTTAATGGTTGTGTGCTTAGTCTTTATAATTTGATGGAGGACAATAGCTATGTGCTAGCGGATTTTGGGTTGGAAGGTGGCACCATTGGGTCTCCGGAGTCTAACCTATTTGAGTACTCTGACCCTGATTATAATTCAAAAAAATGGCCTAAGGTCAACAAAGGGAAATTCTCTATGACCGGCCTTACCAAAACTGATTTTGACGCCCTAACTAATATTGAATCTGTAAAAGATTTGGCGATAAATGGTAAAACTTCAGTTGGCATATGGAATGAGGCAGTAATTGCTTTTAGCCTGAGCAGAGGTTATGGCTTACTCTACGTAAAAGACCTTGGTCTTTTTAAAACAAGGTTTCAAATAAAATATTTTGTAACAGGGTAATGAGTTAGGTAAAACCACACTCCTAAAACTTATTCTTCCTCATCATACTCTCCACTGGTTTTACACCGCGGGTGTTGTATTTAGCGCTGCGTTTAGTGTTGTATAGGTTTTCAATATCTCCCTCCACACAAAAATAAATAAGTTGCCCAATAGGCATACCTGCATAAATGCGCACTGGTTGTGAGCAGGAAATTTCTAATGTCCATGTGTTGCAAAAGCCAACATCTCCTTTGCCTGCGGTGGCGTGGATATCAATCCCTAATCTGCCCACACTTGATTTGCCTTCCAAAAAAGGAACATGTTTATGGGTCTCCGTATATTCTTCGGTAACGCCTAAATAAAGCACGCCGGGCATTAGCACAAAACCATCTTCCGGTATTTTAAATTCTTCAATTTTATTGTGCACACGGGCATCCAAAATTCTATCTACATAGCACGCGAGGTAAGAGCCTAAATGCACATCATAGGAGTTGGTGCCAAGGCAATCTTTTCTGAAAGGCTCTACAAGGATGTGCCCTAATTCCATTTCTTCTAATATTCTTTTATCTGAGAGAATCATAATTGGTTTTTATGTGGCGCAAAGGTAAACTGCGCTATTCTTTTTTATCTCCTTTATCATTCAAGAACATGTCCTTGATGAAGTCATTGGCATAAATAAATTCATTCAATCTTTTGTTGTTGGCAGCCTTAATATCATCAGGTGCGCCCTCCCATTCTTTTAACCCATTGTATAAAAAAAGGATGTTATCACCATGCTCTAAAACGGAATTCATATCATGGGTATTGAGTACTGTAGTAGTTCCAAATTCCTCTGTAATTTCTTTAATCAGTTTATCAATTACCCCGGCTGTAATGGGGTCTAATCCTGAGTTGGGCTCATCACAAAAAAGGTATTTTGGGTTGAGGGAGATTGCCCTTGCTATGCCCACCCGTTTGCGCATACCACCACTAATTTCATCTGGGTATTTTGTATTTACATCCACCAAGTTTACTCTATCCAAACAGAAGTTCACCCTGTCCGAAATTTCTCTTTTTGATTTTGTAGTAAACATCTTTAGCGGAAAGGCAACATTCTCTTCCACTGTCATAGAATCAAACAATGCAGAGTACTGGAAAAGCATCCCAATCTCTTGCCGCAGCTTGGTTTTTTGTTGGTATTTTAAATGATGAAAATTTCTGCCATCATACATCACATGCCCATGTTCGGGAGTTAATAATCCCACAATGCATTTCATCAACACAGTTTTGCCACTACCGCTGCCCCCAATAATCATATTCATTTTGCCTGATTGGAAGACACCATCAATGCCTTTAAGCACTTCCTTTTCACCAAACTTTTTCTTAATGCCCGTTATCTCAATCATGGGTTAATCCAATAAAAGTTGTGCAAGAAGGTAATCTGAAAATAAAATTAAAACGCTGCTATAAACTACGGCGCGTGTGCTTGCCCTGCCTACTTCTATAGCGCTGCCACCGGCATAATATCCTTGGTAAGCAGATACTGATGATATGATAAAAGAGAACGTAAAAGTTTTAATCATGGCAAATACAAATGTGTAAGTGCGGAAGGTGCCTCTGGCACCACTCATAAATTCTGTAGGTGAAACTGCACCCGTTACGCCACCAATAAACCAGCCCCCAAAAATGCTTAACCCCATAGAGATTATTATCAAACATGGAATCACAAAAAGCGAAGCAGTAATTTTTGGGAGGATAAGAAAACCCGCAGAGTTTACACCCATTACCTCCATGGCATCTATCTGTTCTGATACCCGCATACCACCCAATTCTGTGGCTATGTTACTACCTACTTTACCCGCCAAAACCAATGAGGCAATAGTAGGTGAAAACTCCAGAATTGTAGTATCACTTACTATGGCACCAATGATAGATTTTTGCACCAGATTACTCACCAATTGGTAGGCAGTATTAATGGTGCTTACCGCCCCAATAAACAAAGAAATAATTGCCACAATCCCTAATGACTCCACCCCAATGGCATTGCACTCAAACAATAATCTTTGCCAGAAAACCTTCCCTTTCTCAGGCCTTGTAAAGGTTTTATTGAGGAGGATTAGGTATGACCCAAAAGCTGAAAACAGATTCATAAATTATTGGCAAAGTTAAGGACGGCAGCAGGAGTGTGGGAAAGAATAAAGTGGGTTATCATTAGTTGGAAGTTCTTAAGATTTTTTATTAAACATACAATGCTATTTATTTAAATTTTTATGATGGGTTGTATTGGTTACCAAAAACTTCTGTTTAATTTTTCTTTCCCCACTTAACATTTTCTTAACTCTCTAACTTTCAAAAGAAGGAAGGACTTCTCCACCGTCTGTGGATTTTTTGTGGGGTACTTAATTTTCAGCAAACAAAAAACTCATGCATCTTTGACCTCCACAGAAAAAACGCCTGCTGCACCAAAAACCAACTATTTTTAACAACCTCTAATTAAATCTCGCATGACTGAAAGAAAAAAGACCAAACCCGAAGGCCTAACCTTCAAACGCTATTTTACAAAAGAAGGAGTAACTCCTTTTGATTTGTACGAATACGAAAACCGTAGTTCCATCATCCGCAACCCTGCCGGGGACACGGTATTTGAGATGAACAATGTAGAAGTACCCAAAGAATGGAGCCAGGTAGCCACTGACATCCTTGCCCAAAAGTACTTCCGCAAAACTGGCGTACCACAACCTGACGGCACCACCGCAGGTGAAACTTCTATTAAACAAGTAGCACATAGGTTAGCAGATTGCTGGATGCAATGGGGTAAGGAATATGGTTATTTTAAAACCGCCAAAGATGCACAGATTTTTTATGATGAGATGGCCTTTATGATAGTAGGGCAATATGCAGCACCCAACTCACCACAATGGTTTAACACAGGTTTATTCAGCAGTTACGGGATTAAAGGAGAGGCGCAAGGTCATTACTATGTTGACCACTACAGCGGCGAGGTAAAAAAATCTACCTCAGCCTATGAACGCCCACAACCACACGCATGTTTTATTCTTTCAGTAAAAGATGATTTGGTAAATGAAGGTGGCATTATGGATTTATGGTTGCGTGAAGCAAGGATTTTTAAATATGGTTCTGGGGTTGGTTCTAATTTTTCCAGCATTCGTGGGGCAAATGAAAGACTAAGTGGCGGTGGATATTCAAGCGGATTAATGTCCTTCTTAAAAGTTGGAGATAGGGCTGCTGGTGCAATAAAATCAGGCGGCACTACAAGGCGCGCTGCCAAGATGGTAGTGGTAGATGTTGACCATCCTGAGATTGAAGAATTCATCTCATGGAAAGTAGAAGAAGAAAAGAAAGTAGCTGCATTAATTTCAGCAGGATATGATAGCGATTACGAAGGCGAGGCGTACAGAACCGTGAGTGGACAAAACGCCAATAACTCTGTTCGCGTTACCAATGATTTCATGAAAGCAGTAGAGGAAGATGCCGACTGGAACCTGATTGGCAGAGCCAATGGTGATGTAATAAAAACCCTTTCTGCAAAAGCACTTTGGGACAAAGTAGGCTTTGCAGCATGGGCTTGTGCTGACCCGGGCATTCAGTATGATACCACCATTAATGAGTGGCACACTTGCCCAGAGGGCGGAAGAATCAATGCAAGTAACCCTTGCAGCGAGTATATGTTTTTGGATGATACGGCATGCAACCTTGCCTCCATGAACCTCATGAAATTCTTTAACAAAGAAACCCTGAGTTTAAATGTGGAAGCTTATGAACATGCCATCCGTTTATGGACTGTGGTGTTAGAAATTTCTGTGCTTATGGCGCAGTTTCCATCCAAAGAAGTGGCAGAACTTTCTTATAAATACAGAACCCTTGGTTTGGGCTATGCCAACCTTGGTGCTATGCTAATGGTAATGGGAATTCCTTATGATAGCGAAGATGCCTTTGCCATCTGCGGTGCAGTGAGTGCTATCATGACGGGGAGGAGCTATGCTACCTCTGCGGAAATGGCAAAATGCTTTGGTGCTTTTGAAGGATTTAAAGATAACCGTGAACACATGTTGCGTGTAATGCGCAACCACCGTTATGCAGCCTATAATGCTAACGAAGCCTATGAAGAATTACAAATAAAACCAATGGGGATTGAGGCAAAACATTGCCCCGATTACCTACACTCCGCTGCTTGTAAAGCATGGGATGATGCATTAATGCAAGGTGAAAAATTTGGCTACCGCAATGCACAAACTACCGTGCTTGCCCCCACCGGAACAATAGGTTTGGTGATGGATTGCGACACCACAGGTGTAGAGCCGGACTTTGCTTTGGTGAAGTTTAAAAAACTAAGTGGTGGTGGTTATTTTAAAATCATTAACCAGGCAGTTCCTGCAGCATTAAAGAGTTTGGGCTATCCTCAAAATGAGGCAGAAGCTATAGTGGATTACGCCAAAGGAAAAGGAACATTGGATGGCGCACCGCACATCAATCATCAAACATTAAAAGCAAAAGGATTTACCCAAACTGACCTTGCTAAAATTGATGATGCCTTACTTGCTGCTTTTGATATTGAGTTTGTGTTCAACGCACATAACCTTGGTGAGGATTGCATGGCACGTATTGGCATTATGAAAGAAGTTTATGCTGACCCATCTTTCCGCTTATTGCCTGTTCTTGGATTTACAGAAACACAAATTGCAGCATGCAATGTTTACGCTTGCGGAACCATGACTGTGGAGGGTGCACCTTTCTTAAAAGATGAACATTTACCTGTGTTTGATACTGCCAATAAATGCGGTATTAAAGGCACAAGATTCATCCTGCCACAGGGGCATATTAGGATGATGGCGGCAGCACAACCTTTTATCTCTGGCGCTATTTCTAAAACCATCAACCTGCCTAATGAGGCTACTGAAGAAGACATAAAAGAATGCTACCAACTCAGTTGGAAATTAGCACTAAAAGCCAATGCACTTTACCGCGATGGCTGCAAACTTTCTCAACCTTTATCAACTAAAATTAAAAAGGGAGAAACCCAAACTGAGGAAGTTAATGGGCATATAAAATTAGAAGATTTAACCCCCGAAATGGTATTGGAAGCTGCGCATAGCATCCTTGCAAAATCATCTGATACTACTTTTAAACGCCAACTATCCGGTATTGTAAAACGCAAACGCCTGCCACAAAAGCGCAGCGGATTTACCCAAAAAGCTACTGTCGGCGGGCAAACAGTTTTTGTGCGCACAGGAGAATACCAAGATGGCACTATTGGGGAAATTTTTGTGGACATCCATAAAGAAGGTGCTGCTTTCAGAAGCATCATGAACTGCTTCTCCATTGCTATTTCTGTAGGCTTGCAATACGGTGTACCATTAGAGGAATTTGTAGATAAATTTACCTTTACCCGCTTTGAGCCATCAGGAATGGTGGACCACCCAAACATTAAATCTTCTACCTCAATAGTAGATTATATATTCCGACTTTTGGCACTGGAGTATTTGGGCAGAACAGATTTGGTGCAGGTGAAACCCGAAGAGGCTATGGCTAGCTATGGCAGCTTTAACAATGGGCATGAAGCCTTGGTGAGTGAGCCTGCACAAACTTATGCAAGCACTGATAATTACACCCCCAATGGCACAAGTCTTAAATACTCAGAGATAGATTCTGCTGATGGCTATTTAGGAAATATGATGGGTGATGCACCCGCCTGTGATACCTGCGGACATATAACCATACGCAATGGCACCTGCTATAAATGCCTCAACTGTGGCAATAGCTTAGGGTGCAGTTAGAGAGTCTTGGATTCATGGTTTTTTATATTGGTTTTCCCGAAAACATTAAGGGAATGGAAAGCGGCTCTCAGGAGCCGCTTTTTTATTTTGTCCCCCGCTGGCGGGGGTGCAGGGGGTGGAATTTTCAATTTGATTGAATCATTCAATCAAAGAAGTAAATCATTCTCCACCTTGATTGAATCATTCAATCAACTGTATAAATCATTTATACAAGGAAGTAAATTATTCCCCACCTTGATTGAATCATCCAATCAGAGAAGTAAATTATTCAAATATTTGAATGAGTCATTCAGTCAACTGTATAAATCATTTATACAAGGAAGTAAATCACTCATTCGGTTGATTGAATCATTTCTACAAGGTTTTGAATCATTCATACATTTGTCTAAATCATTCAAGCGATTGATTGAGTCATTCAATCAGCCTTTGTAATTATTTATAGCAGCAAGAATGTTTCTTGCAAAGAGAGTTTAACCCTACATTTGTAAAACAAAGTCCTAAAATATTTAGCATTTGGGTATGCGCAAACTCATCTTTTTTCTCACGCTTTTAATTGTTTCCTCTTCTGCATTTGGGCAAGGGTGGAGTGAGTTGGGGAGTGGGTTGGAAGGAGCTGAGTACCCAATTAATACAATTTGCAGTAATTCGAATGCCAATATTTATGCTGCTGGACTCTTAGAAAATAATAATGGAAATAAGTATTTAGCCCAATGGGATGGAAAGCAATGGGCTCAATTTAAACACAATTTTTCAGAACCATTAAATGCCTATTATGGCATAAAGTGCATGTGCGGTGATAGCCTTGGAAACATTTATGTTGCAATAACAGGTAAATGGGGACCACCCTATACTGTTATGAAATGGGATGGAAATGGCTGGTCAGAATTAGGGTATTTAAAGGCTACAGGTCCTATACGTACACTCTGCGCTGATAAGAAAGGGAACATATACGCGGGTGGTTTTTTTGTAAATGCTAATGGGAAATTTTATGTTGCTAAATGGGATGGAATTAAATGGAGTGAACTGGGTGGAAACACCTTAAATGCAAAGGACGAAATCAATGCATTGTATTGTGACAAGGAAGGAAATATTTATGCAGGAGGATATTTTTCAATTTCACGATTCTTCGTATCCAAATGGAATGGATTAAAATGGGAGGAGCTAAAAGGCGATAGCAGTTCTCTTAATTCAAACGGTGCAGTTTTTACAATTTGCTCAGATTCATCCGGTAATATTTATGCTGCAGGAGAGTTTCAAGATTCTAACAAAAAGAAATACGTTGCAAAATGGGATGGTAAATCATGGACTGAATTAGGCATTGATAGTAATGGTTTAAAAGCTGATGGCGTTATTACCAAAATTGTTTGTGACAGTACAGGTTGTATATATGTTGTAGGGGAATTTAAGAATTCAAAAGGAAAGTATAATGTTTTTAAGTGGAATGGAAAAAGTTGGGAGGAAATGGGAGGGGTTAACTCCATTGGTGCAGATAAGCCAATAAGTATATTGTTTATTGATATTAAAGGAAATCTGTATGCAGGAGGCATTTTTACAAATTATAGTAGGCGTTATGAAATCGTCACTTGGGCTGGGAAAAAATGGATACAATGTGGAAGATTAGAAGCATACGATATAATTTACTCAATATTTGTAAATTCAAAAGGGTTTGTTTATGCTGCAGGAAATAACAAAAATTTGAGTGGAAGAAATTATGTTGTTAAATGGAATGGATTAACTTGGAATGAACTTGGTCCTAAAGTTATTCAATCAATAAGTTCATTATGCCGTGACTCTAAAGGGAGTATTTATATTAGTGCATATTCTAATGATATGAATTGTAGAAATCATTTAATAAAAGCCAACGATTCAACTTGGTCAGATTTAATTGAAACTAACACAAATAATGAAATCAAGACTTTGTGTACAGATGACAAAGATAACATTTTCGCTGCCGGAAAATTCACAAACTCAAAAGGCTATCAATACGTTGCTAAATGGGACGGGACAAATTGGAGTGAGTTAGGTGACAGCACAAACCCTTTAAATGCCAATGGTTTTATTAACTCAATATGTTCTGATAAAGAAGGGAATATTTATGCTGCCGGGAATTTCTATAACACCAATAATAAATTCTATGTTGCCAAATGGGACGGCAGTAAATGGCGTGAGTTAGGGAAGTTATAACCGCCACGGCGGAAAGTTATAGGAAGGACACTGAGCAAGTTGCTATATTTGTGCAACTCAGTGGAAGTAACAGAACTGCCAAGTAGTGCTTACTGCCTGTTAGGGAATCTTGTTTCGGCTGTTGGATTTAAAGTTAATTGGTGATGCTTTGCATGGCAGAGTATTCCCGTTCAGGA
>JAPLCZ010000263.1 GCA_026391915.1 Bacteroidota bacterium
TTTTGCTTGAACAAAAAGTAACCAAAAATTCAAGAATAGAAAATGCTTCTGCCCACATGCCTTTGCCCACCCCCGCTTTCTATTCATGCCTACACACTTATGCTTCGTACCTCAGCATATTTTTAGAGGTATCTATGGTAGAACCTACTCACTCAAGATTATATCTTGTGTGGTTTTAACGGCCAGTTAATGAATTATTCGGGATGGCTTCGTACCTCGCCATTAGATGCAAAGTTGTACTTTTCATTTTCAAATTAGCAAATTTTCAAATTGCACTACTCCCTCCCAAAGTCCATAATTTCCTCTACAAATTTGCGGTGGTTGGCAAGGCGGGGTACTTTGTTTTGTCCGCCTAATTTGCCGCGTTTTTTCATCCAGTTATAAAATGTGCCCTTTGGTAATTGATGCACTATAGGCATCCCCAAAGCTATATTTCGGTGGCGCTTGGCTTCGTAGTCGGAGTTAAGTTGCTTGAGCTTTTCATCCATGGAATTGATGAAAGCTTCTATATTTTCAGGAGGATTTTCAAACTCTATCAGCCACTCATGGGCACCACTCCCTTTCTCAGAAAAATAGACAGGGGCAGCGGTAAAATCCTGCACTGTGCAATGATGTTTTACGGAGGCGTAGGCAATGGCTTTCTCAGCATTATCTACTACTAATTCTTCCCCAAAAGCATTGATGTAATGGGTGGTTCTGCCTGTAACCTGTATGCGGTAAGGGGAGGTGGAAGTAAACCTAATAGTATCCCCAACTTTATAGCGCCACAGCCCACTATTGGTGCTGATGATAATGGCGTAACTATGGCCAAGTTTCACATCCTCCAATGGGATTGCCTCAGGGTTTTCATCATCCATTTTATCAATAGGGATAAACTCATAAAAAATTCCATGATTCAACAAGAAAAGCATGTCATCTCTGTTCTCATCATCTTGTATTCCAAAGAAACCCTCAGAGGCATTATAGGTTTCCATATAATGCATATTGCTGCTGCGTATGTATTTATGAAACAACTCATGATAAGGCGAAAAACTCACCCCGCCATGGATATAAAGTTGAAGGTTTGGCCAAATATCCACAAGGTTATCTTTCCCCGTCATCTCAAAAAGATATTTGATAAGTACCACCGTCCAGGTAGGCACGCCAACAATGTTAGTGATGTTCTCCTTCAATACCGAATTCGCCATTTTCTCAATCTTCTTTTCCCAATCATCCATAAGGGCAATGCTGCGTTCAGGGGCGCGCTTTACCTCTGCCCAAATGGGTAAATTTTGTGTGAGGATGGCGGACAAATCTCCATAATGTGAGTTTTGGTTTAGCTGATTTACCTGCTGACTGCCCCCCATTACTAAGGCTTTGCCATCAATTACATTTGCCTCAGGATTGGTTTGGTAATAGAGGGCATACATATCCTTACCCGCCCTAAAATGGCACTCTTGAAATGCCTCATAACTCACGGGGATAAACTTACTTTTATCCTCAGTAGTGCCAGATGATTTTGCAAACCACGTGATAGGGGAGTGCCACAAAACATTTTGCTCTCCACGCATAATGCGGTCAATGTAGGGCTTCAGAGAATTGTAATCTTGTATGGGCATGGCTTTCTGGAAATCTTCATACCTCCTGAGGTTAGAGAAATTATATTTCTTACCCCACTCTGTTTCTTCGGCAGCAGTGATGAGTTGCCTGCGCAAAAATTCCTGCGTGGCAAGTGGGCTTTCCATAAACCTTTCTATGTCCGCAAGGCGGTCAATTATAAACCACCTAAATATGTTATTCATTAAGCCCATTGGCTGCAAAAATCTGCATAATAAACCAATAAGGGAAATTCATTTTGAAATCATTATTCCACCAACCCAAATCCACCGTAATATTGAACCATAATTTCTATGCAATTCTTCTACGCCCCCGCCGCCGAACCGAACTCTGAATTTATAAACTTACCACAAGAGGAAGCGCATCATGCTGCCCATGTGTTGCGTTTAAAGGTGGGTGACGCGATTCATATTCTCAATGGGAGAGGTTGTTATTTTAAAGGGGAAATTTATTCCCTCAATAAAAATGAATGCGTTGTAAAAGTTTTGGAAGAAAAATTTTCTCCCAAGCCAACTCCTGAAATCCATATTGCTTTAGCACTTTTAAAAAAGCGTGACAGGATAGAATGGTTTATAGAAAAGGCAGTGGAGTTGGGGGCAAATGCAATCACTATTTTCACTTCACACCACACAGAAAAAAAAGGATTGCAGCAAGAAAGAATTTTGAAAATTGCTACTACTGCCCTCAAGCAAAGTGGCAACAAATGGCTACCAGAAATTGCAGAACTCACCTCATTTGAGAAGTTAATTCATCAGGATTTTGAGTGTGAAAAATATATTGCTTATTGCCCTGTGGAATCCATCTCTCACTTAAAAAAGCAATACACCATTGGTAAAGATGCTTTGGTTTTAATTGGGCCCGAAGGTGATTTCACTGATAAGGAAGTTAGCCTTGCAAAGGAAAAAGGCTTAAAAGAAATCAGCCTTGGTAGCCAAAGATTAAGGGCAGAAACAGCGGCGCTTTATGCGTTGAATGTGTTAAGGGTTATGAATGAGTAGCGGTGTTTTCGGTTAGTTGTTCTCAGACCATTTGTTAAAATTATCTTTCTGAAATTCTGATAAATTTTTCAATTTTCTCATAATACGGTTAGGATAATAGGTATCATTATTTCCTTGCATTTTAACTTTCAATAAACGCTTACCCCTAAAAAAACTAAGTTCAATTTCTGCATCAGAACCAAACCGTAAAACATCCTCAAGATTGTTGTTATCTGTTTGTATTTGGTTGATGGCGACAATCTCATCTCCAACACTTAGTCTTGCCACATCCGCAGGGCTATTGGGTGCAATGGCGGTGATAATGGTTTTGCCATTTTCGCCACATTTAAATCCATAAATTCTTTCGCAGGTTTTGGTAGCAGGTTGTTGAATAATATCACAACCTATATATTCCATTGCTACGGCAAGTGCGGTATCAATTTCATCCAATCCCCAAACATATTTATTGAAAAGTTGGGTGTAATCTTTTCCTGAAATTTTATTAATAATGGTAAGATAATCCGCCTCACTATAACCCTTTTTCTGTTTGGCAAAATCGTGATAAAGGCTGCGAAGAACATCATCCATACTCTTTGTGTTTTGAGTATCCTTGCGGATTTCAATATCCATAATAAATGCTACCAAAAGCCCCTTTACATACATATTGGTGCGCCTATCCGGTGCGGTGGTAGGTTTGTAGCCATCAAGCCAAGTGCTATGGCTGCTATCCGCCAAACTCATGTATTGCCACCCATAATTATGGTAGTAGCGCTGGAGGAAACTATCCACTTCTTTTGCATATTCCTCAAATGGATATACGCCAGCACGCAATAACATTAAATCACCATAATAGGTAGTTACCCCCTCTGCCACATATCCAAGATTGCTGTAGTTTTCTTTGGTGTAATCATATGGAAACATCTCTATAGGGCGTATGCTTTTCACATTCCATGCATGAAAAAGTTCATGACTGCTGATGCCTAAAAAATCATTATAAGTGCTTATCTCCATTAGGTTGTAGCCGGGTCCTAAACAAATCACAGTGCTTGCCAAATGCTCTACCCCATGGTAATGTTTGTAGTCTGGCAATTGAAAAAGGAAGTGGTATTCTGCTACAGGGAAATCTCCAAACAAATTTATTTGAACCTCAGAAAAAGCAGCAAAATCTTCTTTGATTTTTCTCCAATCTGGGTTGGCATTTCCCTTTATCCATAAATGGAAAAGAGTGTTTTTAATTTGATAAGTTTCATGCAAAAGTTCAGCAGCTGCTATTAAAGGTGAATCCGCCAACTCATGAAAATTAGAGGCAAGGGCTGTGTTGTTTTTATCAAACTCCAGAGAAGAAGCAATGGAATAATTTGCTGGAATATTAATTTGCAACGCACAGTTTTCATCAATCCTATCAGGGAAATAAACCAAACAATTAATAGGGTTAATGTACCATTGCGTATCATCCACATAAGAAGCTCCGGCATCTAGCTGGTTGGCGTAATACTGATATTTGATTATGATTTCCTGGGTGTAGCCAACCTCCACTTCCCATAAATCTTTGTTGATAGATTTGTGTGGAATTGGATTTCCATCAACATCCCAAACTCCAAACCCACGGATGTTTTGGGCGTAGTTCTGCAGCTCATATCTTCCGGGACGCCATGCTGCAATTTGTATTTGAATAGTGGGATTACCAAGGGTTTTTGCTTTTGTTTCTATGGATAAATATTTGGCTGCTGGGTTGGGGCATTTAACGGAATAGTGAATCATGCTACAAAGGTAAAACCCTAAAGCAACTATAAAATTTAGAAAATAAATTGAGGTAGCCATGCTGGTTTTTGAACACTAAACTTTGGAGTATCTTTGCCCAACCAACCCCCAATAATCAAAGTATGAGTAGTGAGTTAATAATGCTTTTCCAGACCAATTTTATTGAGCCTTTTATTCGGAGACTCCTCAAAGAATTATGGCCTGTATTAATTCTTGGGATGGTGGTAGTTGTGCAAATGATTCTGATGCTTACGGTGTTGCAAACTCCCTGGCTTTTTAATGCGTTTTTCCCATTCCTTTTTATCATTATTGCTATTTTTGATTATTCCCGTTCCTATGCCATAAGTCGGGATTACATCACCAAACTTTATATTGATGGTGAAAACCTGATTATAGAATATGTGGTAAAAAATAAAGTGAAATACTATAAAGGCAATACCAAAACTTTTAATGTAAAACTAGAGGGATTATTCTTTGGTAAACGAGGAAAACTTTCATCCCCCTCTTTAGTGCTTTACCAAAATGATGGAGAATTTATGAAGCAATCCTGCTTTGGTTCCTGGACCAAAGAGGAGATTTACCGCGTATATGATTTAATGGTTGGTAATAAAGCATTCCAGAAAGAGATTGCTATTACCGGTGAGAAGGTATAATCTAAAATTAACTATGCTGAGGAACATAATAATAGGCAGTTTAATTTTATTATTTGTACAAAAACTATCTGCGCAAAATAATTTTAGAGAAGTTGTTTATTTTTCTTTTGATAGGTATGAATTAACTCCTGAGTCAAAAAGAAAACTTGATATTGTTATTAAAAAATTTAACCTATCCAATCTTGTAAATGAAGTAAAAATTTATGGTCATACAGATTCGGTTGGTAGGGGAGGATACAATGATTCCCTCTCTTTGAAAAGAGCCAATGCCGTTGATAATTATCTGAGAGAACACGGGATTAATGGAGAAATAATTTCTACTATTGAGGGCTATGGAGAACGCAATCCCATCAACATAAATAATAGGCAACTGAATAGGAGGGTGGAGGTGATTATTAGTGAGAAAGAGAAAATAAAAGATACAGTTACAAGGATTGAGAATGCGAAAAAATGGCCTAAAGAAAAATACGTTGATATTAATATGGATAGCCTTAAAGTTGGGGAATCCATCAGTTTAAAGAACATACAATTTTATCCTGGCAAGCATAGATTTAAACCTGAA
>JAPLCZ010000144.1 GCA_026391915.1 Bacteroidota bacterium
AAAAAGGGGGGTGTTCTCTGGTGCCATTGGGTACATAACTCCTGATGCAGATTTTGATTTCAATGTGGTGATTCGCACTTTTATTTATCACCCTCAAAAACAATATTTATCTGTGCAGGTGGGCTCTGCCATTACTTATGATTCCATCCCTGAGAAAGAATACGAAGAGTGTTTGGTAAAAATATCCGGGATGAAAAAGGTCTTGGTTTAACTCCCTTAATTCTCAAATCTTAAAAAAAATAAACTACATAGATACATAGAAAAACTATGTTCCTATATGGTTTAAAATTTTAGGAACCACTTTAAAGTAAACATTAGAGCCTATAATTTTTATACCCAAAAGGCCTAAACCCAAACTGCCTCTCAAAAGCATTTAAGAACTTATCTTTAACCCTCATGTTAGATTTTGTGGGGTCATACTCAAAATCCCAATCCTTTTGTTTGATGAATTCTTGCATAACCAAGGGGTGGCTGCCATTAAAAATCTCTAATCTATCCACCTCATTAAAATCAAAATCCATTTCGGCAGTATGCTCTTTTAGCCATGTATCATTATGCCAAAATCTGTGGAAATAATTTGATTTTTTCTTCATCAGTTTTGGGTTGCGGGTGTAGCTATAATGGAAAATAGGGACGTCAATTTCCATCACTTTTAGTTTGCTTCCCTTCTCTCCCGCATCATAAGTTTCTTGAGATTCATACTTCCTAAAACCCTGCGAATCTTTATAAGAACGCACAAATTGATTGGTTTTAAAAGCTCTGATTTCATGCTTATGGGTGCGGCGGGTATTGCGGATGTGTTGGTAATCTCCCCAAAAATGATAGAAGGGGAGAAGCAATCCTTCAATGTTTTTTAGCTTGTCCGCTTTGTGGATGGCATCCACAAATTTCTGTTGAGAGGCTTCATGAATTACTTCATCCGCTTGCAGGTGGATAGCCCAGTCACCAGAAATATTATCCAAACCAATGTTGGATTGCAGGGCAAATATTTTCCCATTAGCTCTAAGTTCATCATCCCAAATGGTATCAATAATTTTGATTTTGGGGTTATTCAGATTTTCAATTTCGGCTCTTGTGCCATCAGTGGAATCACCAACCACCACAACCAACTCATCCACCAAGGGCAATAAAGATTTTATGGATGGGATGAAAGGATAGCCGTAGCTAAGTCCATTTCTGATGTAGGTAAATCCGCTAATTTTCATGGGTAAAATTCAACGGTAAAACTATGATTTATTTTCGCCATACACCTAATCTGTTTTGGCTAACTACTTTTGTTGAGGTTTCTATCCATGATAAAAATTAATACCTGCCCTGTTTGCCAATCTCAAAAGATTGAGGTGCTAAAAAATGATAGTTTCTCACCTCCTACATTTATTAATGATGATGTGCCTCCTATTGATTGCACTTACCCAGAAGAACGACTTTGGATTCTCTTTAAAAACATTCTTAAAACAAATACTAAAGCAGATTTTGCTATGTCTCTTTGTGGAGATTGCGGTTTTATTTTTACCAATCCTAGGTATGAATTAGGAGATATTGAAACTAAGTATTCTACTGTTTCGGCATTGCCATCAGCAAAAAAAAGAAAAGAAAATTCACCACCCAAGCATACCGAAAAAAGGGCAGCAAGAATTTATAATTTGCTGGAGAAATATCCGCCCAAAAACTATCAGTCAGTTTTGGATTATGGAGGGGCGGAAGGCTATAATCTTTCTCAATTTGTAAAAGCGAAAAAGCGGTGTGGGGTTATTGACCAAGTGCACGAAAATCTAATTTCAGGTGTTGAATTTTTAGGAAAGGATTTCTCAGAACCTTCCCATAAATTTGACTGCATTCTGCTTTGCCATACCTTAGAACACATACCCGAACCAGTTGAATATCTCAAAGAAATCTCAACTCATTTAAGTGATGATGGAGTGATTTATATTGAGGTACCTTTGGGTGCATGGAAAGAGTTTTCACGGATAAAAGAACCCCTTACCCATGTTAATTTTTTCTCTGAAGAAGCATTATTTAATGTTGCAAAAAAAGCAGGGTTAAATGTGCTACACCTATCCACAAACTACCAATGGATAACCCATTACAATCTTTGGTGTATCAATATGGTTTGTACTAAAAAGGAGGTAGGAGAATTGGTAAATGCACTCTCCACAAAATCTCAAATGCTGAATAGAAAATATCAACTTTTAATGGCGCTAAAAGAGCCTTCTATTTTATTGAAATGGTTGAAAAAAAAGTTGGTTGGGTAAGGCTCAGTATTCAGCAGTATAATGATATTGCACCCCTTCTGATTTGCCAGAAGTAACACTGCTTTCATCATCCTTTTCCTTCACCCATTTATGCATGAGCCCCGGGTCAAAAATATCAAGGGTTGTCATTTCTTCGCCCTCTTTAGCCCATCTGTTATGCATAAAAATTTTGAGTAGGCTCACCCTTTTTTCTTTCTTCATTAATATATGAGGCAGTAATAAAGTGTGTTTCCATTGGTCAGTAATATCTGTATCCAAAAGCCCCGCAATCTGTATAAAACTCACACC
>JAPLCZ010000084.1 GCA_026391915.1 Bacteroidota bacterium
ATCCAAGGAGATTACTTCTTCTGCGCCTCCTGCCAAAGCATAAACACTAAACCCACCCGTATAGGAAAAGGCATTTAGCACTTTTTTATTTTTTGAATAGGATTGCAGTAATTGCCTGTTACTTCTTTGGTCTAAAAAGAAACCCGTCTTTTGTCCATCAACAAAATCAACTTTAAAAGCAAGACCATTTTCTTTGATGGTAGCTGGAGATTCAATGCCCCCAGTCAGCCATTGAGATTGGGTTCTTATATCTTCAATGTTAGTAGATGATGTTTTTGATTTTAGATAAATATTGGCAAACCCCAGTTTAAGTAGAGATGAAACAATAAGTGGAAGTTTTATCTCCATCCCTTTTACCAAAACCTGCAAAACAGTAACTTCAGCATATACGTCAATGATGAGCCCAGGAAGATTGTCACCCTCTGCATGAACTAAACGGTAAGCATTGGTTTCAGAACTTATTACCGTTTCCTTTCTTAGCTGAAAAGCTTTGTTAAGTTTATCCAACCAAAACTCTTCTGTGTTAAAATCTACTTCATCATTACCCCAATAAAACATGCGGCAACTGATTTGGCTTTTTTGTGAATAGAAGCCATAGCCCAGCACGGCTTCTTTGTCAGAAATTACTTTTACAACATCACCTTCCTCTGCCCTTACTTCATTTGCCACAGCACCGGAAAATATCCAAGGGTGGCGATTGATTATAGATTTCTCTCTTCCCTTTTTTAACTTTAAAACAGCTCCTTTCATTTCAACAAATTATAAATTTTTGCCGGCAAGCATACAGAGTTTATATAAAACTCTTGCCCCTACATTTCCATCCCATTCATCTTCTCCAGGGGCTACTTCGCAGAGGTCAAACCCAATTATTTTTCTACCGGAATCTACTAATTTTTCTAAAAGGTAAATGGCTTCTTCCAAACTAAAACCACCGGGCACAGGGGTGCCTGTATGTGGTGAAAGCCAAGGTTGCAACCCATCAATATCAAATGAAATATATACTTTTTCTGGTAGTTGATTTATGATTTCATCACACTGCTGCTGCCAATGAATTCCTGCAAATTGTTTCTTCCTGATTTCATAATCGGTATGCATTATCACCCTTCCTTGGCTGTTATGAACCAATGCATTTTCGCCCTCAGAAAAATCTCTGATGCCCACCTGAACAATCTTTTTAACCTGTGGAATATCCAACGCATTAAAAAATATGGAGGCATGAGAATACGTAAATCCTTCATAGGCGTTGCGCAGGTCAGCATGGGCATCAATATGCAAAATACCAAACTCATTATTGCGTTTGGATAGCACATGCAAATACCCAAGAGGCACTGAATGTTCTCCCCCAACAATACCTGCAATTTTACCTTCCTTAATTACTTTTTCTGTGGCATTCTCAACCCATGCATTAAGGTATTCGCACTCCCTGTTTACCTCAGTAAGTAACTCCAAAACAGGCTCTGAAAAAACATCAACCTCTGCAATGCTATCTAAGTATTTAACCACTTTAGGGCGCAGTTCTTCGCACATTTTTTTTATCACCTCATCTTCCTGTTGCATGAAAATTCCGTGTTGCCAACCTGTTGGGTTTAGGGGGTCAAACAAATCAATTTGTGTAGATGCTTTGCGAATTGCCTCTGGCCCTTTTGCAGTACCTGCGAGGTAGGAAACGGTAACCTCCCAAGGCACAGGAATCAAAATTATTTCCGACTCCTCTTCTTTAAAAGGCAGACCAAAAATACCATCATTAAGCAGCCCGCTATCATCAGGTTTATAGTTTTTAATTGCCTGTTGCCTGATTGCTTTTCTTGCTTCATAACCTGAATTCATATTCTAATTTTAAGTTTGTTAAAAGTTAATAATTGCCCCATTGATTAATGCCGAAACATAATAAACAAAGGTGAGGGTAGAGGCTAAAAATCCTGCCATGGAAATCACAAAACCTAAGACTATTTTCTTTTGCGTAGTTGAATTATCCGACCCTATATGTGACTTTATTTTTATGAGTTGATAGATTGAAAACCCTCCTAATACCATCCCAGGTAAGCCATAAAACCAGCAGAATAACACTGATGCGATGGCTAAAGAAATTGCTGAAATAAGGCTTGGTGCTTTTGAAATATTAATAGCTTTTGCCATAGTTTTAGGTGCGCAAAGATAGGCAGCCACTCAAATTGAAATCGGCTTTTAATTCAATACCAAATCGGCAATCTCTGCCCCAACTTTGCTGCCCAATGCTACTCCCATACCGCCCATGCGCACACCAATAATTACATTGGGAGAAGTCTTTTTAACAATTGGGATTTTGTTTTTACCAAATGCCATAATGCCCGCCCATCTATGTTCTATTTCAAAGTTTTGGTTGGGGATGATTAGTGTTTCTAAATAATACTCTAAGCGAGATTGAATGCTATTATTCAATGCGAAGTCTGTTGTTTCTTCAGTTTTAAAATCAAGGTTTCTGCCGCCACCAAAAATTATTCTGCCTTCAAAATTCCTGAAATAATAATATCCATCATCAAAATAAAATATGCCTTTGGGTTTAAGATTTGGAATTACTGAAGTTGCCAAAACCTGCCCTCTGCTGGGGGTTACATCCTCCTCAGGCAATAGTTCTTTAGCAAATGCATTGGTGCAAATAACCAATTTGTTTGCTTGAAACTTCATCCCTGATTTTGTCTCCACGTTTACTTTATTCCCATCATCTTCAAAACCTAAAACCTCACAGCCAGTTATTATTTCCACATTCAATTTTCTTGAATAACTTAAGAGGCTCCTCATCATTTTCCCAGTATCAATTTGCCCCTCAAACTTTGTATGGATAAGTGCTTTTACCTCAGATTTATTAAATCCAAATTCTGAAATTTTATCATTCCTCAACTCAAAAACATCTTTGCCAAAAATGGGCATTAGCAAATTATTGACGCGCTGAATTTGCCCCTCATCAAAATTATTATCCTTTAAAATAAGTTCATTGCCGCCGTTATTTTGGTAATCAATAGCAGCATCGCCCAAGCGCTGCCTAAGCATTTGTAAACCTTGCCAGCGGCTATTTACTAAGGCAACTATTTCCTCCTCTGAAATTGATTTTTTTAAATCTGCTATAATCTCTTCTGCCCCGGCAAAGGTGGCAAAACCTGCATTTTTGGTACTTGCACCTGTAGGTAGATTTCCTCTTTCCAGCACCAGCACTCTTTGGTTGGGTTGTTTTTCCTTTATGCTACATGCCGCAGAAAGCCCTACAATTCCACTCCCAATTATTATGGTATCATATCTTAGAAAGGAGTTTTTCTCCCAGAAGCTTAGCACTGCAAATTAGATTTTAAATCCTTTGTTAAATTCTTCCGATTTTCCTTCGGGGATGCTAAGGGATTTCCATTCCTTACCAAGTATTATCTTAGCCATAAATACCATTTGCCCAACATGAAAAGCATAGTGTGCGGTTTGCCTGTTAATGGCATTTAGAACAGTGTGCGCCTCACCCCTTATAAAAACATTTTGCATTAGGTTTTCTGGCTTTAAAGTATCAAAAGTATTTAGGAAAACTGCCCATCCCTTTTCCCAAATAGTGATTAATTCTTCTTTGGTTTCCTTGCCCTCCTCAAACTCAGTATCGCGGTGGCGGTTTGGTTTTTCGCCATCAGTAGTAAGAAAATCAGACCAACGGGAAATCATATTTCCGCTAAGATGTTTTATGATTAAAGCCATGCTGTTACACTCCGCTTGGGGTAATTGATGCAATTCATTTTCACTCAATCTCTGGATACATTCATCACCCATTTTTTTATATTTGCGAAACTCCATTCCTACAACTTCTAAAAAATGATTTTCAATTTGGTTTGCCATTTTAAACTAAAATTTCTTGATTTTAAAAGTGCAAATTACGGGTATTAACAAAATTGAATCAAGCTGATTTTAATAAGCTCTCAACCTAAGTTTTATTTAGGATATTATTTGACAACAGTATAATTAAATCATTAGGAGAATTTAGTATAGATTATTTCAAGACTACAAATTTTGAAAGTAAAAATTCCTTACCCTGTATAACTTTTATAATATAAATCCCCTTACTTAGTTTGGAAATATCAATTCCATTTTTGCCATAATTACCGGATAGGATATTCCTCCCTGAAGCATCAAAAATTTTATAATAAATCTTTTCGTTTTCATTATTAAATCCTAAAATATTGAGCACGTTGGAAGATGGATTTGGATATACTTCAAGATGCAGATTTTTGATTTCATTTGCTTCCACTCCGTTTTGTGTTTTCAAACAAACTCTGGAGGCTACAAAAGCAGAATCAAGCTTTGAGAAGTTTACACCAATGGCACTTTTATCCGTAGCCGAATTATAGAAAGCTGAAGTATTCAACAAAGCATAATTATGATAATTCACTACTCCGCTATCATAATTTACAAAGCCAATTTTGCTAACATCAGTAGGGAAATAATTTGTACTAAGGGTGCTATAATTAGTATACTTGGCAGCCACACCTCCTATTAAAATATTTTTATGAAAGCGTTGGTTGGAGTCCGTTATATCTGGGAAATAATATTTCATTACGCTATTCCCATGTGAGTAGCCAGCGCCATAAATTCCCTGATAACCACCTTTGGAAACAAAACTATTTGAAAGATTATTGGTGTACACAAAACCCGACATCACTCTATACGCCCACGTAATACTCCCTGTTTGGAAAATGGTATTATGGTCAATTATCACATCTTTGGGTTCTCCCATTTGCAAAAAAGTACCGTCGTTTGGGGCTGCCCAATTGGTATCGCCATACATGGGGCCATTAATATCTTCAAACAAATTATTATAAATTCTTATCCTTTTTGATTTGATACCTGCACCTCCATCTGAACCTGAAAGCGAAATCCCCGCACCCACATGCCTGATAATATTATTGCTGATGGTGATATCACTCACATCTGCCTGAGGAGAACCACCGCCCTCCGTTCTTATAGTAAGTAAAATGCCATATCCACTTTGGCCAATAGGTAAATCAGCCCAGCAATTTTCAAAAATATTCCCATCCAGCAAAACCCTCATTCCTGTTTTTAATTCAAAGAGATTTTTAATCGTCCAATGTTTTCCATCGTACTTAGGATTCCCTACCCTCCAGCTAAAAGGTTTATAAAAATAATTTTGCCTGATTTCAATATCCGATGGCACCAAGCCTGAAATAGAAGCCGCAGCACCGCCAAATAAAATATTCTCACCCGATGCCTCTAAATAATTATTGATGATTTTAAAAGGTCCAGGTCCGTTAACCCCTGCTATTGCCTGCGCATCATACCCAATGCTATGGAAATCGGAAATATAACAATCAATAATTGCAGCATTAGCGCAATCCAAACGCACCCCAAATTTCATGATGGTAGCATTCGTATGTCCGTGGATGTAACAGCGGTCAATTACAAAATGGTCTGGCACCAAACTCAAAGAATTTTGTGCGGTGCTGCCATCTCCTAAATTGATTAATCCATAGCTGTTATGCACTGCGGTATCTGCTGTTATCTCTAACCCCATAATTCTATAATGATGCGCATTGGCATCGGTTTTAAAACACGGAATTCCAGAAGTATGTTTTGTGATAATTTTTGCCATTGCAGAAGCTTGCGTTGGGAAACTGCTATTGCCAGTTAAGCCATTAGGGTTGATTCTTTTTTCTTCCAGTGGCAGTAAATCCATTCGTGATGAGGTGATAATAATCCAACCTTTTCCTGCAGTTTTATTGGGCAGGGTAAATCCGCCGGTAAAACTTTCACCTGCATCAAGGATAATCACAGTACCTAAATCAGCGGCATTGATGGCAGATTGCAAATCAGAATAATCTCTACCTGAGGTAGCGCCTACCGTTATTTTTTTATAGCCACTGGTATCCGGCATACAACTATTAAAGGCTGATGTATTTGGCAATGCCGGTAAGCCAACTTGTGAAAATAGTTGAGAGGAAGCTGTTAATATAATGAAGGTGAAAATCAAATTTCTGTAAGTCATATTTTGTGGTTGTGTTATCTACTTGTTATTGCTAGTTGGTTTTTAAAAGTGCAATTTACGGATATAAATAAAACTGGCTTTGGGGATTTAGATTATTCATTCTCGCAGATATTTTTTTAAAGTTACCAAATTTGCAAACAGTAAGTTATACGTAGTAAGTTCGCAATCACTTTTAACAAATAAAGAAAAAACAAAATGAACACACCTCTTAAAAATTTAGTAAAACTAATGGCAGTTGTTGCAATTGCTGCTAATATTTACTCCTGCACTAAAACTCCTACCTCCACACCTACCCCCACACCAACTCCTGTGGTAACCTGCGATACAATCAACATTAAGGATGACATTAAAACACCAACTACATGGAGTGCTTCAAAAGTATATGTGCTAGCTGGTAGTATTTACTTAAAATCTACCCTTACTATTGAAGCTGGAACTATTATAAAAGTAAAGATTGGCAACAGAGCAGAAATAGGAATTGCTACCGGGGGTAAACTAATTGCCAATGGAACTGCTAATAAGCACATAGTATTTACATCGTTCTCTGATGACACCCATTGTGGTGATAATAACGGAGATGGTACAGCATCCACTCCACAAAAAGGAGATTGGTTAGGTATTGACATATGTAACAATAGTACAGGCAATATTTTTAGTTATTGTGATATTTTTTATGCAGGCTCATTTTATAATAAGGCACTTTATTTTAGCAATGGTAGCGGCACAGCTGCAATAAGCAATTGCACTTTTGCACACACCAAAAGTGGAGATGATAAATATGAATATGCATTGGATATATCAGCTGCATTAGGAGGTACTACAGTGGAGAATTGTATTTTCTATGATAATTATAAGCCCATTTGTATTCCCCCAACTTTTAGTCTTAGTGAAACTAATAGCTATCATAACCCTAATAATACAGCAGAAGGAAATAAATGCAACGGCATTTTTGTTTATGGCACTACCTTAAAAGACAACACCCCCCTTGTGATTACAGAAACTGAGGTGCCAACAGTAATGGATGGGTACTATGGTATCTATGCTAACCAAACCATTATTTTAAAGGATAATGTAATTTTAAAATTTGCCCCAGGCTCTCAAAATGGGATTAATTATACAAACATCACTGCACCTTTTGTGGTAGGCAATGGCGCTATAATTACATCCCTTAAAGATGATACCCATGGAGGGGATACCAATGGGGATGGCACAACTACCTCACCAACCAAAGGAGATTGGGAAGGGGTTTATGAAACCAAAAGTGCGAAATGGGAAAGCACATCTTACATTTTATATGCTGCTAAACCATAGATAATCTCAGGCAGTTTTAGTTTCTATTGATGTGAGGTTTTTAGTGGAAAGGTAAATCAAGGAGGGTTATTCTTAAATGACCTTCCCCCTACCATGGTTGGTGGCACACCAAACATATAGAGATTGCTTCCCACCTCGCATTGACAGGAATCTTTTTCTGCAATTCCTCCCACTCCCCTATTGCCTTAGCCGTGGTTGGTGGCACACCAAACACATTTTTTTTATTTCATTTTCAAATCTTCTCATCTTCAAATCTTCAAATCATCCTCCTAATCCCCATCAATAACATTACTCTTCGTCTCCATCCCTCCGCCCGTTTTTCCATATTCAAAAAAGAATTTGTGGCGTTTAAATTTTCCATTTACTTCATTCATGGTAGCGGCATCATATAGCCTCCCGTTAAGCATTACGTAGCTAATAAATTCAGAGTTGCGTATGTTCTCCAAAGGGTTTTTATCCATCACAATTAGGTCGGCAAGTTTGCCCACCTCAAGGCTACCAAGGTCTTTATCCATCCCAATATATTCCGCACCATTTAGGGTGGCGCAGCGCAAAGCCTGTAGGTTACTCATGCCTCCTTGCTGCAACATCCATAGCTCCCAATGTGCGCCCAATCCATGCAATTGTCCATGTGCGCCAAGGTTTGCTTTTACGCCAAGGCTTTGCAAATCCGTTACAGATTTAGATACTGTCATATAATTCCAGTCGTCATCAGGCAACATTGGGCGGCGGCGGCTGCGGGCATCAATCACCTCCTGCGGGTAATAAGTAAGCAGGCGTTTATTCTCCCACACATTTGTTTTTTGGTACCAATAATTTTCACCCATCATGCCACCGTAAGCAACAATCAGCGTAGGGGTATATTGCGTTTTGCTGGCACTCCAAAAACTCAGTACATCTTTATACAAAGGCGCTACAGGCAGGCAGTGTTCTATGCCGGTGTGCCCATCCATAATTTGGGTAAGATTATGATTTAAAAAAGAGCCACCTTCCGGCACCACCATCATCTGTAATTCTCTGGCAGCCTCTATCACTTGTTGCTGTTGGTTGCGGCGTGGTTGGTTATAACTTTTTACAGAGAAAGCACCCACCATTTTCAAACGGCGCAGGTGAGATTTTGCATCTTCAAAAGAATTTATCACCGCTTTAAAATCTCCATCCGCACCATAAAGAATAG
>JAPLCZ010000325.1 GCA_026391915.1 Bacteroidota bacterium
ATTATTTTGACAACATAAACCCATTTTTATAGTGCATTCATCTGCATCTTCAAATAACTTAAATGCAGATTCATGAATAACTATTACCTCATTTGTGTAGGTGGTTTGCACACCCGTAAACTCATCCTTCTTATCAAATTTAAAACAATCAGATTGTGCATTTGAATAAAAAGCAATTAATAACAATGGTATCCAAAAAAGTCTCATAAGCTACTCAGAATATCTTAGTTAATTATCTCAATTAGCCCACAGGCAACATTTTTCTTACCTTCATCAAGAAGATAAACACGGTAGATACCGGGCTTTTGAAAGGCCATATCATTATCCGCATTCTTTGCAAAAATGAGATATTTATTCTTAGGGGCTACTTCAAAAGAGAAATTTTTGTAATACTCATATTTTCCGGTTTCGCAGTTATATTTATCATATTGGATATAACAGGTACTTAACCCAAGCGGGTCAGATGCTTTTACCATTACGGTTAAATCACCCTTTTGAAAAAGAACCCCAACGCCAATCTCACCTCTATCACTGTCATATCTTTCGCAGAAATACAAGATAGGTTTTGATTGTGCAACGGCTTTGTTCATGGAAACTACCAAGGAGCCTGCTACCAGCAGCCCAAGGATGAGTGATTTAATTTTTGTAATTTTTGTATAAGGGGTTAATAAGTTGGGTGCAAGTTATATTTAAATTCTTTTACAAACTATGATTTTTGTAAAAGTGTATTAGAAATTTTTTCTTTGAAGCCTACAAAAGCTTCTTCATTTACTTTGCAAATGCCTGTTTCCCATTTGTTCCAGTTGGTGAGGGGTTCCTCCACATAATGGTGCAATGCCGCTAATTCTGCCTCTGCAAACAAGCCTGATTCTTCTAATAATTTCTGCGCAACGGCGTATTGTGGTCCCATTAATCCATCATCTATCTTTATGCAGCATCCTAATTTTTCGTTGATAAAGCCAATGCTGTAAATGCCATCAGCGCCAGTTTTACCAAATACTTTTTTGCCACAAAGTGCCATCATCTCGCTGCAATATCTTTTGGTGCCGCCAATCATTTCGGGGTATGCGGTTACGCAATCAACTACTCTTTTAATGGCTTCCCTCCTAGGGGAAGGATATTGTTCGTAATCGCATAAATTTTTATATGCCACTGCCTGATTAAAAACAGGTAAAGAGAAGATGGGGGCAGAGCATCCATCCATAGCAGTTACTATTTTCTCAATGGGGTATTCGTGTATCTCCGCAGTTACTTTTTTTATGAGTTGGTGGATGGGATGTTGAGGCAAAAGGTAGGTTTCTAAATCCTCACCTAAAAATTTAGCCAATGCTAAAAAGCCTGCGTGTTTGCCAGAGCAATTGTTGTGGATATGTTCTGGGTTTTTGTGGGCACAAATTAAATCGTTGCGGTCTTCATTAAGAGTTGGATATTGTTTGCCACATTTAAGATATTCTTTATCCAATCCTATTTTGGCGAGTATGCCGTTTACCACTTCTAAATGTTGCTTTTCACCATTATGAGAGCCACACATAATAGCAATTTCTTTATCAGTAAAACCATAATGGGCAGCAGCACCACTCTCTAAAAGAGGCAAAACCTGTATGAGTTTTAATGCAGAACGCGGGTAGCAGATTTGCTGCACATCACCCACAGAAAAAAGGATTTTATTGTTTTTATCAACCACGCAAATTACACCGCGGTGGAAACTTTCCAGAACACCGGCACGGTATCTTTCTACGAGTATAGGATTTTGATTCATCAATTAGAAGTTGTAGTTGTGTGCTACAAAATTAAGGCGAATCCCGAAGCCAATATAGTTTGTGTTCAAAGTTTTTGTTGCGGACTTTTCCCGGCGGTAAATCCCTTTTAAATCCACAAACAAATTATGTTTGATTTGGTAGGATGCCGTGGCTTCTAAAAGTTGTGTAGTACTCTTCTCTCCTTGCAATATTTTATTGCCATAATCATTGGGGTGAGTATAGTAATTTCTATAGATATCAGCACCCAAGTTTACCCCATTGGTATCTCTCCCTTGCAACATATAAAAATGCTTTAGGGTGATGACTAAAGGCGCATAAGGATTAATACGAAGGATGTTTATCACTTCCATAAAGTTTGCACCAAGTGGGTGCGCCAAAGCCTGATTAAAGTGGGCATAGTTTTTTGCTGTGGTATCATGGCTGTAGGTGTATGGCATCACCATATTGGCTTCTGATTGCCAATCAACATTGGGCAAACCAAGTACATCAATATATTTGAATCCAGCTTGCAAACCATATTTATTTCCCCACCAGCCTGTGTTTTTAGGTATTACCTGCCCCAATTTTATATCATCCAAAATCACCTGCCCATATAGTCGGAAATGTTTTGCGGCAATGGCATTCCAGTTTATACCCATGAGGGCATTATCACCACTGCCTAGGTTTTGTTCTGCAGTGCGGTAAAAGATAATTGGGTTAAGGTAATTTAGCTCAAAACCTCTGCCCGGGGTTTTGCCATCATAGAAAATAATGCCTTCAAAAAATCCGACATTAAGCCATTTACTTACGTCATAACTTAAGTAATGGAAGGCGGCATATTTCTTTGCATAAATACCTGAGAGCCTAACATTGCGGTCTGCCAACTCAGCAAAGATATTTGAGTAGCTAAACCGCCAAACCTGTGTGTTAATTCTGAGGTTAAGATAGTCCTGCGCAAAATCTGAAAGCAAGAGAGAACGGTAACCACTACCAATGAAATTTCTATCATTACCAAACTTAATTTGTATGTTTTTTATGGGTGCAAAAGTGATGTATCCTCTGGCATCAAAAAAATCATAGCCGGTAGTTTTATAGGGTTTTAAAAAACCTTCTCCCGGTAACACTTTATGCGCACCAACATACTCATTTACGTAGTTGGGCATCCAAACTTGGTTATCTGTGAGGTAGGAGTAAAAGCCCAATTTATTGCCGAGGCTTCCTCTTAATTCATAGCCGCGTGTATTGCGTGTGTAGATGCTTTTGTTGCCAAAACCTTTTCCTGTTTCTACTGCAAGCACAGGGTTTAAAGCAAGATAAATCCCTGAAGTATTTACCTCGTAAAAATTAGCTTTAGAATTATAAATACCCCAAGGTAATTTCTTTTTGCTATCACCAGAATCTGATTCTGCATTTCTGTTTTCTGCTACCAAATATTGCAGCCAAAACAAATCAGCTTTTGTAGTTTTTATTTTGGAAGTATCAGTTTCTTCAAGGAATTTTTTAACAATATACCTATCCGTAATTCCTGCATCCAGATGCATAACATTTTCCAGACTTCCGGTTTTAATCTCCAGCCTATCCAGAAAAATATTGTCATCAGAATTATGATTGAAATAAGTGTTTTGCGTTTGCCCTAGTAAAGGAAAAAGAATAAAAAGTAAAAGCCAAAGTTTTAATTTCATCAGGAGATGAGGTTTGCGATTGAAGTACAAATCTGCTGAAATAAACTGAATAAGATTTATCTGTTGAGAAAATAATCTCTGAAGAGAAGCATTTCTTGTTTTTCTACTTCAAGATATTTTACAAAAATGGCATCACCCACTTGGTGGCGCAAGGCAGAAATCCCAACATCAATCAGGCGCAAACCTGTTTCTGTAAGCAGGATATTATCAAAAGCCAAACCCCCAATATCCGAAGGCCTTTTTAAATCTCTATGCACAAAACCTGCGTTATGGAGTTGGTTCAATTCATCTTCAAAAACATCAATCCAAAGTTCTCTAAGTTCCACTTCATACGCCCTAAAGTCTATGGGTTTTATGCGTTCCATAATTAGCATTTCTGCATTAAGAGCTTCATTAAATTCCATGTTTATAAACTTTGGAATCAACTGATTTACATCATTGGCAAACTTCATTTTTTCCGCCTCTGAACCCATATCAGAACGGGTATCGCCAGTAAAGAGTTTTGCTACCATTGTATCGTTTAAAACAATAACAGTATTATTAGCCCCCGAAGATAACTTCCTTGGATACTTCATTAATTGAAGAAGTAGATTTAGTCTTTTTGCTTTTTGTGCTTAAGCACTTTTGCCTCTAAAAAGAAGATGATTTCTTCGGCGATATTTTTAAGTAAGTCCCCTACCCTCTCCAACTTTCTATGGATAAGTAGCAGGTATAAATCCTGCTCAGTATTCTCCTGATTTTTCTTTAGATACTCAGCAATTACAGTTAGGGCTTGGTTGCAGATAGTATCAATATGTTTATCCTTTTCAAACACTTTGCGGGCAAGGTCTGTGTTTTCATCTTGGTAAGATTGCATTTTAAGAGTGGCTAACAGAAATCTTAAATCAATAGCCACAGGGTTAAAGCGGGCAATCACATTTTCGCAACTATTATCAATCATAATGTCATAACCATTTACACGCTTTTCATTATGCATTACCTCCAGAGCAAGTTCTTTATTTAAGCCAATAAGGGCTTCTTTTCCCTTGCTAAGTTGTGCCTTAACAATAGTCATCATCTCTATGATGGAATCTTTTATTTGCTGGAGTTCCGTTTCTAAATGAGTCATGTGCGTTTAAAGTTTCAAGTTCAAAGTTAAATGTTCAAATTCATCCTACCCAAACCTACCTGTAATATAATTCTGGGTCATGGTTTTTGCCGGCTTGGTGAAGATGGTATTGGTATCATCATACTCTATTAATTCGCCCAAATAAAAGAACGCAGTTTTGTTACTTACACGCGCTGCCTGCTGCATATTATGGGTTACAATTACTATGGTATAATTATCTTTCAATAAGAAAATAAGCTCCTCAATTTTATGGGTTGAGAGAGGGTCAAGTGCAGAAGTTGGTTCATCCATTAATACAACAGAAGGCTGAATTGCCAATGCCCTTGCAATGCAAAGCCGCTGCTGCTGCCCACCAGAAAGCTCCATGGCACTTTTGCGGAGTTTGTCTTTTACTTCCTCCCAAAGAGTGGCTTGTTTCAGAGAAGTTTCTACCCTTTCATCAATAAATTTTTTGTCTTTAATTCCATTTACACGCAGCCCATACGCCACGTTTTCATAAATGGTTTTGGGGAAAGGATTGGGTTTTTGGAACACCATCCCAACCTCTCTGCGCAAGATATCAATGGGGAATTTCTTCTCATAAATATCTTTGTCCTCCAATAAAATTTCACCCTCTATTCTTGCGCTTGGGATGAGGTCATTCATCCTGTTAAAAAGCCTGAGATAGGTTGACTTCCCGCAGCCACTGGGGCCAATGAGTGCCGTTACAGTATTGGCATCAATCTGCATAGAAATATTCTTGAGGGCGTGGTTATCCCCGTAATACAAATCAACACCTTTGGTTTCAAGTTTTGCCATTTTAGTTTCGGCTATGTCTTATTTTTTTTAGTATAATATCTCCTAATAAAGCCCGCCAGAATGTTTGATGCCAGCACAATACATATCAGCACCAACGCAGTTCCGTAAGCTATCACTCTAGATTTTTCTATATCTGTACCACTGGTACTTATTACATAAAGATGGTAGGGCAATGCCATCACTTGGTCAAAGATACTATGGGGCAATTTAGGGAGGAAGTAAGCAGCAACAGTAAATAAAATTGGGGCAGTTTCTCCACTCACCCTGCCAATGGATAAAATCAATCCTGTAAAAATATTGGGGAATGCAACTGGCAACACCACCTTACTCACCGTTTGCCATTGGCTTGCGCCCAATGCCAAGGAGGCAATTCTATAACTATCATCCACTGATTTTAGGGCCTCCTCTGTAGTTCTTATTATCACTGGTAGCGCCAATAAACCCAAGGTAAGAGAGCCCGCCAAAATAGAATCGCCAAACTTTAATTGATTTACAAAAAGCGCCATACCAAACAAACCAAAAACCACTGATGGCACACCCGCAAGGTTATTCGTCATCATATTAATAAAGCGTTTTAGGTAGCCGTCTTTTAGGTATTCATTGAGCCAAATGCCACTCATTACCCCAATAGGGAATGCGAAAAGCATACTCCCTAAAACCAAACATCCTGTGCCGACTATGGCAGGGAAAATCCCTCCTTCGGTCATACCATTTTCGGGATTGGAGGTGATGAATTTCCATGTCATAGCGGGTAGGCCTTCATGGAAAATAAAAAAGAGAATACCAAACAGCACCGCCACCACAAAGCCCGTGATAGCACGGAAAGCCCCGAAGCCTACAATCTGTAGAATCCTTTTGCGGGTTGAGTTTCCTTTGGGGGTTAGTGCTGACATATCCTTAGCCTAATGCTTTTTGGGTTTAACAATAAATTCAAATATAAGATTGATAATAAAAGTCATGATGAAAAGGATACACCCTAATGCAAAGAGAGCTTTAAAATGCAGCCCGCCATAAGATGCCTCGCCCAATTCTGCGGCAATGGTTGCGGGTATGGTTCTTAATGGTGCAAGATAAGAATGTGGAATCACTGCGGCATTTCCGGTTACCATCAACACTGCCATAGTTTCGCCAATTGCTCTGCCCACGCCAAGAATTATAGCAGCCGTAATCCCTGAACTGCTATAGGGTACAATTACCCGCCAGATGGTTTGCCAATGCGATGCGCCCAATGCCAAAGATGCCTCTTTAAGTTGCCTTGGTGCTGTGCGCAAAGAGTCCTCTGAAATAGTAATGATAGTAGGCAGCGCCATAATGGCTAAAACAATACTGCCTGCCAAACCCGTTTCCCCTACAGGTACATTAAATACCCTTTGGATGAAAGGCACCAATACCACCAAGCCGAAAAATCCATAAACAACAGATGGTATCCCTGCTAATAATTCTATAGTAGGTTTTAGGATGCTGCGGATTTTAGGGCTGGCAATTTCTGCCATATAAATGGCGGTTGCCAATCCCAAAGGCAATGCTAAAAGTATTGCCAATAATGTAACCCAAAGCGTACCTAAAATCAACGGCAATACGCCTAATTGCGCCACGGGTTGTGCTGTGGGGAACCACTCATTATCCAGCAAAAAATCCATCACCCCAATCTTTTTAAGGGGGATTATCCTGCCGCTAAAACCTTTGGTAATATATTTTTTGTTGAAGAAAGCAAGCACATTCTTTTCCCTTGCTATGTATTCATTTATCTTCTGTGGCAGGTGCTCAAAGTTTGCCCCTAATTCCTCCTCTGTAAAATAGGTTGATACATCCTCCGTCCTGAAAAGTTTGATGGAATCTTTACTCCCCCCCAACTCACTCCACATAGCAATTTTGCCATCAAAAATATCTTTAATCTGGCGAGGTGTAAGCTCTTTTACGTGGTTATCTTTATTTACGGCAAGTATTAATTCCTTCTCCATAGGCGCTTGGTTGAATACGCCAATGCCTTCTTTAAAAAGGAAAATAATAATCAGAATTACTGCAATACTGGTAATAGTGCCGCTGAGGGTTAGGATTCCCTCAATGATTTTTTCTTTAAGATTTTTAAGAAAGCGGTTTACCTGCATGGGGTGGGAAACTCTCCTGAGTTTTCAGGCGCAAAGGTATAGTGGGGCGGGGTAAAATTGGTGTTAAGAAATCAAGTTCAAGGTTTAAAGTTTCATGTTTAAAGTTATCAGTGGTCAGTTCTCAGTTATCAGATTAAAAAGAGAAACCTGCCCCCCGGTTCGCGTGTCTAACAAAACGGAATAAGTACTGATTAGTGATGGCACGAACCATGGCAGTGGAAAATACACTTTAGTAGTATCAGCAAAATTTATTGAGGCAAATGAAACTGTTTGCCATCATTGGAAAAATTTATGCTTTCCAGTAACTCTGTTTGTCTGCGTTTATAAAATTTATTGAGGCAAATGAAACTGTTTGCCATCGTTGGAAAAATTTATGCTTTCCAGTAACTCTGTTTGCCTGTGGTTATAAAATTTATTGAGGCAAATGAAACTGTTTGCTATCTTTGAAAAAATTTATGCTTTCAAACTACGGCGTCAATGTCTAATTCTGAAAATCAAATTCTGAATTTGAAATATCTCACCACCCAGGTTCCTGTCTTCGCAAAACGGAATAAATAACGGTTCGTGAGGAAACGAACCATGGCAGTTAGTTGCTTCTTTCTAACAACTAACAACCGACAACTAACAACTATCAACTCCCCCTAAAATATCCAACTCACATTAGCCCGCCCTGTGTGTATGGTTTTGGCGTTTTGGGAGGCACGCCCCTCATAGCTAAGGGTAATTTGCAGGCTGCCTTGCAGGCGTTGGTTCCAGTTAAGTTGCCACCTATAGTTGCTGCCGGGCAGTAGGCTTTGCAGCATTTCGTAAGAGATGGCGTTGCCGGCAGTGAGTTCAGTATTATTGCGGTCTTTATAGCCAATGCGCACATAGCTAAGCCTTGCAGATGCATTGCCTTTGCCCAGCCAATTGTAGCGGGTTTCAAAACTTACATCATGGGTTTGGGATTGCTCACCAATGCTGCCCAAGCTGTTCTTTTGTTGGGTAAATAAATAGGCGGTGAGGAAACTGAGTTGGGGGCTGCGTTGCCAACTAACTCTGCCCCCCGCTTTTTGTGATTCTATATTAAAGTTTTTGGAAGTGAAATAATCTGCCATAAACTGTTTATTGCCTATGGCGGCGGTGGGCTCAAGCGAGGCGGAGTTGAAGATATTGAAGCGGGTATTGAGGGTGTATTCGTTGGCTTTGCGGCTATCAAAACCAATGGCAAGCAGGAGTTTTGTTTGGGTGGCGTTGTAGGTAAAATCCCCTCCCCATGCCGTAGAGTTTTTATTGAAGTAAAGGATATTATTAAGGTATTGCGTGGAGGAAAGCAAAGCGGTATCCGCAAGGTTTCTCACAAATGGGTTTAGGTATTTCTCCACCGCATTATTCTGGAATTTATTATTGATGCGCAGGCTGGCAATGTCCTCAATAATGCCTGCAATATCCCTGGCTTTGGTGCCCTCTGCAAAGAACTTCTCTGGGGTAAACCGCACTGTTTGCTGGTAGTTGGTATTGAATACCGAAACATACACTTGACTTGGGATAATAATGCGGATGTACTCGCCAAGGTCGGCATAGGGTGCCAGTTCAAACTCATTAAGCTCCTTAATTTCGTTATGGTTATAGTCATTCCACACATGGGTACCTTGCCCTTTGGCAACCTGTATATATTGGTAATCGCGCCTTGCCTCTTTGCCAGTGGAGAGCTCATTATAGCCCGCCAAATTCAGTGCGCCTTTGAATAGGTTGAAGAGGTAATCAGTGCGGGTGAGGAGGGTATTTTCTTGCTTTAATAATCCTCCCCTGCCCTCCACTGGAGCTAAAGTTCTATATCCAATATTTAAGTTAAGATGGTAGTTGGGTTGGTATGGTAATGCGTATTTTAAGGTGTAATCCCTTGCTAAAGTAGTTTGTTCAAGCGTATACATAAAAGGGCGGTAATCATTCCTCTGCCCTGCCTCCAACATAAAGGTATGCCCTCCTAAGTTTTCATTTTGTAAGTAGATTTTCCCTTCATCAAATCTGTAAACTGAGGGTTGATAAACGTAGAGGTCATTATACTTAAAGAGATTTCTCTCTGTATTTAATTTCACCCCAAGCCTCACATATTTGAATCCTTGGGAGATGTCTGCGTTTCCTTTAAAGAATTGTTGCAAACGGAATTTCTCATCCAATAAACTATTATTTATATGGGTGATATTAGCATTGGTGATGAGGCGAAATCCACCGCCCTCAAAATTTAAAGCTGCCCCATTATTTATGCCTTTATAAAATGCATCTTTGGTGAGCAGGCTATTAGTTTGGCTTAGCATAAACTTCTTTTTTTGGAGGGATAAACCAAGGCTTGCGTTATGCTCTGTGTACTTATTCTGCACCTCTTCGGGGTTCTCAATATTGGCATTCCAGTTTCTGTTGAACTCCACATTGCGGTATCTCTCCACTTCGGTAAATCTCTTGTCCCTAAACTCATAGTTAGAGTTAATCCCCAGCTTCCAAGGCGTGCTGTCCTTTTGCAAATTGATGCTTTTATTGGCAAAGAGATGCCCTGCATAGCCCGCGTTATTGCCATCATCTTTGGGCGAGAAAGTGTTTTCATCCCGCACACTCAATGCGCCCTCTCCACCTATCAATCCATCCTTCAATTTCTTGCTTGCAGCAAACGTAAACATCTGCTGCTTTTGCGGCGCATTGAGTTGCACAATGGGCTCATATTCCCCTTGCGGCACATTGTTGATGGGCATCACCCACGCATACACAATCCCATTTGCCAACGATTTTGCTTTGATGTAATTGCCCTTTCCCGCACCAACATAACTAAAAGTGGCGGTGTATTTTGCAGAGTCTTTATTCGCCGTAAACACCAATACATTTTTATAGGTTGATGTATCCCGCAGCTTATACATAATCCTATCAGGATTATAGGGAGCGCTATCAAAGGCAGGGCGCACAGCGACGGAGTCTCCTGCATTCGCAAAGGCAATTTTGTCTTCGTCTTTTAGCTGCGCAAAGAGGGGTTTCAATCTGTTATCCTGCTCATGAAAAGCATTGGCGGCAAGCTCCCATCCTTTGTATTTATAGCCAGTGTATGCCTCTGCCAAATAGCGTTGGTAGTTCCTATCCGCATACTGGAACTCCACCACAATCCTATCATATTTGGTGATGAGGTGGCTTGGGGTAAAAGCCAATTCGCCTGTGTTGTAATCAATTTTGTAATCGTTTTGTTCTCCGCGTTTCAGCAAATTCCCATTGATGTAAACCTTCTCCGTTCCGGCAATTACCATCACGTATAGTTCTCCACTTGCCCCCTTTAATCGGTAAGGCCCTTGGTTGCCATCAATACCATTAAACTGCATTCTATTCCATTTGCCGCGGCTTAAAGTTAGCGATGCATGGCTGTAACCTGAGTCTTCTTTGTTGATGTTCCAGTTGGCATAACCTGAAATCCCCTGTGCCTTTTTATTGTACTTAAGGAAGTAATTATCAGGCAGACTTTGGGTGAGGAAATCCCCCAATTGCACTTTGTATTTGCTGGATGTAATTTGAATAAACTTCTGGTCAAAGGTCTGGAGTTGGGCCGTTGTTCCTTCGGGTTGCAGGGGGATACTGCGGTCATTTAAGGAGGCAAGAATATCTACTCCCGGTGCTAAAGAACCATTGAGCTGGATATCCAAAAAAGAGTTGAGTACCAAATCCTGATTATTGCCAAATGACAAACCCCGCGTAAAACTTCCGCTGCGGTTAAGGGAGCTATAACCCGTAGTGGATTGCGGAATAGTGATGGGGTTATAGTCATAAGTATTATCAATAACCCCATAAGGTTTTATGAGTTTGGTAGATTTATGAGAATACTCTTTTGCGAAATTATAGGGGAAGGTTCGGTAGCTAATTGTTGCAGTTTTGCCAATAAGGTTCTGAGTCTTAAAATAAAATTTAGCACTTGCAGGGTTGATGTAAAACGCCTCTGCACTTAGTTTTTGCCTATCAGAAAGTAGTTTTACTTCAACGGAATTTGGGATAATACTTAGCGTATCCAAACTAAAACTATCCGCAGCAATAACTATATTTTTTGTGCGAAGATAAGAAAGAGATTGTGCTTTGAGTTTAAAAGAAATCCCCACTAAAAAGAACAGAATAATAACAACGGATTTGTGGGGAAAAGAATAAATCCGTTTGGGTTTTGTCATCGGATGATGGATGAAAATTATCCGTTTAAATCAATTGATACTTCTTAGAATTTCAAGAACAGTTTTATTAAATACTTCCACTTTTTCAATCAATGGATTTACAGTTTCTTCATCAAACTCAATAAAATCTGCATAGTCACTTTTCTGCCTCCATTGGAATAAATGCACATATAGTTTCCCATGCTCTGCATCCACCAAATTAGATTTTACATAGTGCTGAAAGAACTGAGTTTTAATCCCATTATGCGTGTCGGCTTTTATGCTTGCTTTGTAAAGCAAAGCACTGATAATGTAAAAACTTGAATAGTAAAGTCTGTTAATACAAGAGTTCCATCTACTGTTTAGAGCCAGAAGTTTCGCATCTTCAAAAACCTCCTTTGATTTTGCAATTCTGTATTCAATATAATCTTCTTTTAATCCATCCATTATATTCTAACTCCATCCCTTTTTATGTTTTGATAAAGAGGAGTAACACTATGCCTTTGCTCCCAATCTTTCTTAGAAAAAACAAAGGTAGAAATTGACTCTCCTACCTCTAGTTCCACCTCAAACAATTCATCCATAAATTCTTTCTCAGTTACACGGGTTACGTTGGGCTGATTAAGCAAAATAAGAATATCCCAATCAGAATTTTTACCTGCTTCCCCCCTTGCATGAGAGCCAAATAAAATAATCTCCGCACCTGCATCTTTTCCCAAAACTTTGGATTTAATAAGACCTAAAATGTTTTTCTCATTCTTACTCATAGTTGCAAATTTAGTTGAATAATTCCTACTACCCCCTCACCCCTGCCTCTGCCAGATTTTGAGATACCTCTTCTGAAACAATATATTCTGTTGTGTTGTTTTGGCGGTTCTGCCTTGCTACAAGGTTCTCCTTAAATTCATCTGCAAAAGCATTGTCATTTCCATAGCCAATAAACACAGACATTCTGTCTCTTGTCATTGTTATTTTCCTGAGGAAGCCTATCAAACTAAACTTCATTTTATCTGATGGCATAAACCGCATAATCACCTTTTGCAGTTTGGTAGGTATCTGCCCAACATGGTCTAAGCGTTGGTCAAAAATTATAACATCTCCCGCATCAGAGTTCAATTTTACTCCTGCATCACTCCCCATCTTTGGGATGAGGTGTGACTTTGGGCGCACCGATAATCCACCCACATCATTGTTGTGGTCTTGCAGATAAAAACAGATTTTATATACCCCAATTTTCTCTTTGCCTTCTCGCACTTCCCACTCATTTTTTATGTAGCCTGTGGAGTCCTTATGCCACCCACTTAGCACATTAAAATGGGCATCACTATGGTGCAAGAATCTTAGGTCATCACCAATTAATTCCTTTAAAACCGAATTCATCTTTGGGTGCTTTAAAAGAAACCGCAAAGCAGGGATCCTGTTCATGGCATCACTCTGTGTTTTGCCGGCATAGGCGTAGAGGAATTTATTTTCTTCGTTGCCAAAATACGCTGTAAGGGCTTTGCGCATTTGCACAATTTCCGTTACAGAAAACAACCCTTTTATCAGGGTGTATCCTTCTACCTCTAACTGCTTCTTTTGTTCTGGTGTTGTAATCATTGCATCAAATAATTTTAGTATTCAAACTCTAAACCCAGCCTGTCTTTTAACTCTTGCACCAATGGATTAATCTCTACCATCCTATTGAATTTATCTTTGGAAGTAAAAATATATTTCTTGGATTCCTCTGCTGACATGGCCTCTATGTACAAATCAATTTGCACAGGCTTCAGATTAAATTTTTGCTTGGTAAATTCCATAAACAAAATCTTCTCCTCCCTGAATTTTGAAACAATCACATCATTCTCTACTCTTATTTTCACACTCCCCGTCTCAGTATATTCGGGTGGATATTTAGCCAATGATGTGGCGATATAATCCTTCTTTAATTCTTTAAGATGATTGATAAACTCTTCCCATGCAGGGGCAAATTCTTCGGGGGTAATTGCAACAAATTCCTCTTCTTTTTTTATTTCTGTTGGGGCATTTGCTACCTCCATTAGTTTTTGTTTGCGCTTTTCATCACTGAGTTTATTGAGGCTAAAACTCATGGCAGGTTTGGGTGATGAGGGCACAGGTGCTACCACCTCCACTGCCTGCTTTTTGGCAGGGGCTTCTTTCACCATAGCTGGCATGGGGGCTACTGCGTTATAAGAGACCTTTTTTTTTTCGCTGCCCTCCTCTTCTACAAAGCGGATGGCATCATTCAAATGGCTCAATTTCATGAGTGCCAACTCCACATGCAGGCGTGGGTTTTTACTCATTTTATAATTGATGTCGCATTTATTCAACACGTTTAATGCAGAAAGCAAGTACGACAAAGTTATCTGTTCCGCCTGCTGCAAATACTTACCGCGTATGGATTCACTCACCTCCAAAAGCTTAATGGTATTAGGCTCTTTGCACACCAAAAGGTTGCGCAGATGTGTACTCAATCCATCAATAAAATTCAACCCATCAAAGCCGAGGTTTACAATATCATCAAACAGCAAAAGCGATTCGGAAAGATTGCTGCTAATAAGGAAATCCGTTACCTTAAAATAGTATTCGTAATCCAAGATATTAAGGATGTCAATCACCTCTTTATAAGTGATATTATCAGCATTAAAACTGGCAATGCGGTCAAAAATACTTAGGGCATCCCGCATGGCACCATCCGCCTTTTGGGCTATCACATAAAGGGCTTCTTCATCTGCTGTGATGTTCTCCACCTCAGCAATTTTTTTCAGTTGCAGTGATATATCCTTCACCATGATTCTATGGAAATCAAATACCTGACAGCGGCTGAGGATAGTAGGCAAAATCTTATTTTTCTCTGTAGTGGCAAGTATAAAAATAGCATGTGCCGGAGGCTCTTCAAGTGTCTTCAAAAACGCATTAAAGGCAGCGGTGGAGAGCATGTGCACCTCATCAATAATATAGATTTTGTACTTGCCCACCTGCGGCCCATAGCGCACCTGGTCAACTAAACTTCGTATGTCATCCACCGAATTATTACTGGCGGCATCCAACTCATAAATATTAAAACTCTGGTGGTTGTTAAACGCATTGCAACTTTCGCAAACCCCACACGGCTCCCCATCAGCACTCAGGTTTTCGCAGTTAAGCGCTTTGGCAAGTATGCGGGCACAGGTAGTTTTGCCCACCCCTCTGGGCCCGCAAAAAAGGAATGCCTGCCCCAGATGCTTTTTCTTTAGCGCATTGCGCAGGGTTTGGGTGATGTGGTCCTGCCCCACCACCGTTTCAAAAACGGAGGGACGATACTTTCTTGCCGATACGGTAAAACTCATGAATTGACTTTGATTTGCCTGTTTGCTATAAGAGGCAAATATCCGAAAAACTTATGGCAAATCTGAAGATTAAAAGATTTGAAAATGTTAAAAAAAGTCTCTTCCCGTTTTTAACTATCTGGAGATTGGAATTGGTTGTACGGGTGCTGGTGATTTTTTGCCTTCGGCAAAAAATC
>JAPLCZ010000091.1 GCA_026391915.1 Bacteroidota bacterium
TCTTTGTTCATTGTGTAAGTTTATTTTGTTGGTAATTTAAGTAGACCGAAAAAGTTATTTCCAAATTTTTTTCTGAGCTATGAAGGGCTCAAAAAAATTTAGAATAACTTTTTCTACTTACACACTTTGAGGGATAGTACCGAAGGAAAGGGTAGTTTTGTTCTGTAACCTCAATGAATCTAAAAACAAAATTTACTCTTATTTCAATTTTTGCTTTTACCTGCATCGGATTAAAAGCACAGAATCTAATCTTGAATCCAAGTTTTGAGGAGGTGAATACTTGTTTTGAGTTTAATGCCACCTGTGCTCCTGCGGCTTGGTGGGGAGTAAAGCCTGAACACTTAACCTATCAGGAAAGAGGGCATACAGGTAAAAATTCATTGCGCTTGGTGATGGAAATAGCTAATATGGATACCAAGAGAGAGTATGTTCAAACACCCTTATTATGCCCTCTTACCAAATGGAAGCAATTTGTTTTTAGCATGTACCTACATTCAAAAAAGAGAAAATTTATTTGTCCACAGGTTTATTTCTCTCAAGAAAATTTATGCATAAGAAAGTTCCCTTACAAATCGGTTTTTTCTAAGGGTTGTACCACAAATTTCTTTTTCAATTTCCAATGCTGAAAAAAGAAAAATCAGGAAAGGATGGCAAAAAGTAGAAGGAAGTTTTACTGCTACAGGTGATGAAAAGTATTTGGTAATAGGGAATTTTTGTAATGATACTTCTTCTTTTTTTAAAAGGAAATCCGGAATGAAGTATACAACTGTTTTTATAGATGATGTATCACTTACCCTATCAGATACAAATGGTTTTGTGATGTGTGATTGTTTAAAAAAGAAAGAGGAAATTTATAAATATACTTATAGGCATTCTTGCGAATATGATGTTAAATTGAGGAGAAAAAGACTGGATTCGGTGATTAAAATATCAACCAATTCTACAGCAATTTCGGTAACTCATTTTACTTTGGGTGATGTGAATTTTGAGTTTGATAAAAGTGAATTGAGTAGGGCTGTTGATTCTTCTTTATATCCCGTATTATTACTTTTACTCCGTAGCCCAACCGCTATTGCTGAACTTAAAGGATATACTGATAGTCTTGGTTCTACAGAATATAATTTGGCTCTTTCTGATAGGAGGGCTAAAGCCGTAGCAGAATATTTTATGATACATAATGTAGATGGTTTTAGAATAAAGTATAGCGGTTTAGGGGATGCTAATCCAGTTGCTACTAACACTACCGAAGAAGGTAGAAAGCAAAACCGAAGAGTAGAAATCTATATTTATCAAGAAAAAAAGTATGCACCAACCTTAAATACACCCATCCCAAAAGCAAATGATTCTTGGAGAAGGAGAAGCAGGGATTTTGATATTTTGAATAGGAAGAAGTAGCATCCTTAAATAAGATTTGACAACTTATAAAAAGTTGTCAAATCTGTGTAAAGGCGTTTGGGGATTGTGGAAGGAAAGGGTAGTTTTGTTCTGTAACTTTTATCCCCCAATTCTCCTCATATTCGCACCTCTTAAAAAAACCATGAAGCAACTACTCCTCTACGGGCTATGCCTTTTTTTATTTTCTTTCAAAAGTGAAGCGCAAACCATCAACCTCTCAGGTAAAATAATTGATGCCCAAGCCAAACAGGCAATTGCCTTTGTTAACGTAATAATTAAAGGCAGTAATAAGGGTACGCAAACAGATTTTGATGGCAATTGGAGTTTGGAGAACATCCCTGCTGATGCTGAGATTGAGTTTGTGATGATTGGGTTTGAGAGACCTCTTTTTAAGGCTGCCTCTTTTAAAACCCAATACCCAAATGGAGTGTATCAGCTTAAAAAATCAGCCTATGATTTAAGGGAAGTATTGGTATTGCCGGGGATAAATCCTGCGCATAGGATTATAGAAAAGGTGCTTAAAAACAAAAAGAAAAACAATTGGGAAAAGCTGGAGTCCTTCACTTTTAACAGCTATAATAAATTCACCGTTACCCGCGATACTTTGGATGCGCAACAAAAACTCATGATGAAAGAGGTGAAGAATAGCAATGTAAATGTGAGTGTGGATTTTGGAGGTGGAGACTCCAATACAGTAAGAAATATGGACTCTACCTCAAGGGCAAAACGCCGCATTAAGGCTAAAGAAAGGGAGGATAGTTTCTTTAACAGCACCCATGCTTTCATCAGTGAAAGTGTGGTGGAGAAAAAATTTAAACACCCAGATAAGGTGAAGGAGAGGGTACTTGCTGCCAAGATTTCCGGCACTAAAGATTTGCGATTTAGTTTGCTGAATTCTCAGTTTAACAACTTCAATATTTACAGCGATTACATACAGGTTTATGATAAAAAGTACCTCTCCCCCATTAGCTATAGCTGCATAAAACATTATCTTTTTGTGCTGGAGGATAGCATTTATTCAGGTGCTGATACCATTTATATTATCTCCTACCGCCCCTACTCAGGTAAATTATTTGATGGATTTAATGGGGTGCTTTACATCAATACCAATAGGTTTGCAGTGCAAAATGTCATTGCCCGTCCACAACAATTAGGTGAGGGATTTAATACAGAGGTAAGGCAGAAATCTGAGTTTATGGAAGGGAAGTATTGGTTCCCATCGCAGCTCAATTCCAAGATACTTTTTACCACATTGGCTAAGGGTAGAGATTATTTGATGGGCGTGGGTAGAACTTATTTTAGGGATATTGTTTTCAACCCCGAATTAAAGAACAGAGAGTTCAATGCTATCGCTTTGGAGTATGATAAAAAAGCAGGAGATAAGGACAGCAGCTATTGGCTCAAAAGCCGTGTGGATTCATTAACAATACAAGATAAAAACACTTACAAACTCTTGGATAGCATTGGTAAAAAAGAGCATATAGACCAGAAAATAAAATTCTATGAAGCCCTGCTTTCTGGCAAACTGAAATACAATATCATTGATATTGATTTGAATAAAATCGTCAACTATAATGGGTACGAGGGATGGCGATTGGGTGCAGGAGCTAATACTAATTCTGACTTATCACCTTACTTTTCTGTGGGTGGATTTTATGCCTATGGATTTAAAGATACCCGCACCAAATATGGTGGAGAGTTGGGCATTACGCCAGTATTGGGTTCACCCTTTAAAATTGGTGGCTCTTATACTTTTGATGTGATGGAGTTGGGCTATTCTTCTTTTGGTTTGGATAGAAAAATAACTACTAATGAGCTGGTGCATCTCTACAACATGAACCGAATGTTTTATGCTGAGAAAACTGAGGTTTTCGTCAACATATCACCATTTAGATACATGACAGTGCAGCCACTTATCCGCCAAAGCAATGAGGTGATTCGGGGCTATAGTTACCAAACTCCGAATGGTGAAACCAATAATCATTTTAAGTTTTTAGAAACATCTTTCGGGATAAAATATGCCTACAAAGAAAAGTTTACACAGGTGCTTGATAAGCGATATTCCAACGGCACTAACTACCCAATAATTTGGCTGCAAATCACGCAGGGATTTGTACAAAAAGGCATGGGTGATTTTGATTACCTGCGCATAGAAGCAAAGGTAGAAAAGACCATCCCTATAAAATTAGCCGGAGCTACCAAAGTGCAAATCAAAGGTGGATATGTAACTGGTAATGTCCCTATAACAAGATTGTTTGACCCTGGTTCCAACCACGTTAAGGGGCAGCCCTATGCCTCCGAAAACCGTTTTGAAACCATGCGCATGTATGAGTTCATGGCTGACCAATATGCCGTAGCTTTTATCACCCATTCTTTTGAAAAATTACTGTTCAGATATAAAAAAATAAATCCCGTTTTGGAGCTACACACTAATCTTGGCTGGGGAAGCATTCATAATCCTCAGCTCCACCAAAACATCAGCTTTAAAAGCATGGATAAAGGCTATATTGAGTCTGGGGTTTCTGTGGAAGATATTTACAAATCTGCGTTTTCAGGGCTTGGTGTAGGGGTTTATTATCGTTATGGCGCTAACCAATTGCCTCGGATGCAGGATAACTTTGCCGTAAAACTCACCTTGCGTTCAAACATTAATTGGTAGATGATAGATACCCATACCCACCTTTTTGCTGATGAATTTTTAGAAGACAGAACTGCCACTATCACCCGCGCTATAGAGGCAGGAGTTAGCAAAATGTTGCTGCCTAATATTGATGTTGCAAGCATTGAGGCACTAAAAGAAACTGCTGCCCTCTTCCCTGAAAATTGCCTCACTATGATGGGATTGCACCCCTGCTCCGTAAAAGAAAATTATGAGGCAGAACTTGCCATTATTAAAGCGGAATTATTCACCAATAAATACATAGCCATTGGCGAAACAGGACTGGATTATTATTGGGATACCACCTTCGCAGAACAACAAAAGCTCTCCCTGCAAACTCATATTAATTGGGCGAAAGAACTCAACCTGCCCATAGTACTCCATACCCGTAATAGTTTTGATGACACTTATAATTTGATTGCAGAAAACCATTCTCAAAACCTTAGTGGCGTGTTTCATTGCTTCTCTGGAACTCTAGAGGAAGCAGAAAAACTGATGGCACTTAAGAGTTTTTATATGGGCATTGGTGGCGTAGTAACTTTCAAAAATGGTGGGCTGGATAAAGTACTTCCTCACATCCCTCTTCAATACCTTTTATTAGAAACTGATTCGCCTTACTTAGCTCCCGTACCCTACCGTGGCAAGCGCAATGAAAGCAGCTACCTCCCCATCATTGCGCAACGCATTGCAGAGATAAAAGAATGCAGTGTGGAGGAAGTAATAGAGGTTACTACTGAGAATGCTAATAGGTTATTTGGATTGAGTTAGATTGAGAGTCTTAGTCCTTAAAAAATGGTTGAACTTTATTTGGTTATACACCTTTATCATTACAGATAAGGTGGGTAGAATGCAGGCGCGTTGGGCTGACAAAAAAGCGGGGCGAGGGCAAAGGCATAATCGTGGAAGCCTGCCCGAATGGTACAGGCGGGCATTTTTTTGTCTTGAATTTTTGGTTACTTTTTGTTCAAGCCAACAAACGTAGCGTAGCGGAGTGACTCATGAACTCCTTTAAAAGACAATAATATTGGTGAATAAAAAGTAACAGAAGGAAATAAAAGACTATTAAGTTTGAAGCCTATTAATCATCCTACAATGCCTTACTTTCCATCCTTTTTGCCTAATTTGCGCCTGATTTCGCCATGCTATGGCAATCCAAACCAAAGGAGAGATGTCCGAGTGGCTGAAGGAGCACGCTTGGAAAGCGTGTTTACATCTAAAGTGTAACGTGGGTTCGAATCCCACTCTCTCCGCAATATAAAAAATAATTGTATTAGAGTGGTTTCACGAATACCTTTTAAAAAGAATTTATGCATGAATAATCACACTCTCTCAGCTAACAAAAAAGGCATCCTTGCAAGGATGCCTTTTTTTATTATTCACTATTCGCTATTCATTTTCTTATCCCTTCTTCCCTTTCTGGTCCTGTAGAAATTAGGCTTATAGGTAAGCCAGCTAATTTTTCTATTTGGCTGATGTAGGTTTTCGCAGCATCAGGCAGTTTATTATAATCCGTAGTGCCACGGATTTCCTCCTGCCAGCCTTGCATTTGGGTATAGTTTACTGTTACATCTTTATTAAAACTTAAGCCAGCGAAACTGTTGTTGTTGTATGCTTCACCAATGCTGAGGCTATCCATACCACTTAGGACATCAATCTTCATCATAAAAAGTTCATCAACACCATTAAGCATAATGGCATATTTAAGCGCGTCCATATCCAGCCAACCACAACGGCGAGGTCTGCCTGTGGTAGAGCCAAACTCATGGCCTTTTTTTCGAATCATTTCTCCTGTTTCATCAAGCAATTCTGTTGGGAAAGGACCTTCGCCAACTCTTGTACTATAGGCTTTAAATACCCCATACACCTTCCCAATTTTTTTAGGAGAAATCCCCAAACCTGTGCAGGCAGAAGCCGTAACAGTGTTAGATGAAGTAACAAAAGGATATGTACCGAAATCAATATCCAGCAATGTGCCTTGCGCCCCCTCTGCCAAAATCCTTTTGCCTGCGTTTAGTGCTTCATTTATATAGATTTCACTATCCACTGTGGTGAGGGTGCGGCGTACTTCATCGGCAGCAATTAGCCATGCTGCATCATCAATTTCATCAGCAAAACCTACAGCCCGCAAAAGGCGTAGGTGGCGTTCTTTTGCTTTGTTATAGAGTTGGTCAAAATTGGCAGCATGTAAGTCACCAATCCTGAGCCCAAATCTTCCCGTTTTATCTTGGTAGGTGGGGCCAATTCCTTTTTTGGTGGAGCCTACACCGCCATTGGCATTGCTTTCCTCCTGCCACGCATCAATCAGCCTATGCCCTGGTAATATTAAGTTTGATTTCCTGGAAACTAAAAGCCTGCTTCGGACTTCAATACCCTCTGCTTCTAAGGCAGTAATTTCCTTCAATAAAATGGTAGGGTCAAGCACTACTGCATTGCCAATTACATTCATCACACCACTGCGGGTAATGCCTGATGGGATTTGGTGTAACACAAATTTTTTATCACCAATAATGATGGTGTGCCCAGCATTAGGCCCACCCTGGAAACGGGCAATAATATCATATTGCGAACTAAGGAGATCAACAATTTTCCCTTTCCCTTCATCTCCCCATTGGAGACCTAAAATTACATCTACACCCATCATTTATATTTCTGTTTTTAGTTGAATATTATTACCGCAGCTAAGGCAGTTATTAGCTTCATCCAGCTTAGGATTACCATGCAAAGTTAGCTCATGTTTGCTGATGTCAAACTTCAAAAGGTTGCCCATCATCTGTTGTATAGGCTGTATGCGTGGGTCGCAAAACTCCAATACTTTGTGGCAATAGTTGCAGATGAGGTGGTCATGTTGTTTAAAGCCGTAGCTCCTCTCAAACATTGATACATGGTTACCAAACTGATGCTTAATTACCAAGCCAGCTTCCAACAAAAGGTCAAGCGTATTATACACTGTAGCGCGGCTTACATGGTAATTTTTATTCTTCATTTTTTCGTAGAGGAGCTCTACATCAAAATGGTCTTTTAGGGTATATATTTCTTCTAAAATAGCAAACCTCTCAGGCGTTTTGCGTTGCT
>JAPLCZ010000054.1 GCA_026391915.1 Bacteroidota bacterium
GGGTAAACGCTAATAAAATTTGAAGTTGGGTAACTTCAAAAAAGAGTGGCTTGAAGAAGTCTAATAGAGGGAAACTTTAAACTTATTACCCCCTAGCCCGTGGGTGAAAATTGAGGATTACCTCTTTGAGGTAGGTTCTATCAATATGGGTGTAGATTTCTGTTGTTGTGATGGAGGCATGCCCCAGCATCTCTTGCACAGCGCGTAAATCGGCACCGCCCTCCACAAGGTGTGTGGCAAAGCTATGGCGGAAGGTATGAGGGCTTATATTCTTTGCTATACCTGCCTTTTCAGCAAGGGCTTTTACTATCATAAAAATAAATATACGACTGATTTTTGTACCCGTTTTATTAAGGAAAACATAATCCTGATTCCCTGTTTTTATAGCAATATGGTTGCGGATGGCACTGGTATAAATATTCAGTTGCTTAATGGCGGCTTCACCAATTGGCACCAAGCGTTCCTTATTTCCTTTGCCAATAATACGGATGAAGTTTTCATCCAGATAAAGGTTGGAGAGGAGGAGGTTAGTGAGTTCAGAAACCCGCAGCCCGCAGCCATAAAACACCTCTAGTATGGCGGCATTGCGTTCTCCATCAGGCTTGCTGCGGTCAATTACAGAAATCATAGCTTGTATTTCTTCATAGGTTAAAACTTCTGGCAGTTTGCGCTTAAGTTTAGGGGCTTGCAGCAACTCAGAGGGGTTTTTGGAGATTAAATCCTCCGCCTGCAAATAATAAAAGAAGCTCTTAACACCAGAAATAATCCGTGATTGGCTGGAGGCGCTGAGCCCCACTTCCGCAATCCACATCACAAACTCATTTAGGTGTTTTAGCTCAATGGCATCAAGGGAGATATTGGGGAAGTTATAATCCAAAAACTGAGTGAGTTTGTCCACATCACGCAGGTAGTTTTCTTTGGTGTTATCAGAGAGGCCTGCCTCCACCTTTAAGAAAATCACAAAGCCTTTTTTATAAGAATCCCAGAGTGCCATAATAAAAAAGGGTTAAGGATGACAACAACAAAGTCGTCATTCCGAATTCATTTCGGAATCTCAATCTTCATAATAGATGCTGAAATAAATTCAGCATGACGTAAATGGTTACCTACTTTATTTTTAAAATTTATAATGCACGCCAAGGTTAAGTCCGGCAGATGCATTGGTAGAAGCAGTATAAACTTTAGCAGGGTCTGATGGGATGCGGTAAGATGGATCATTTAAATCACTAAAGCCATAATATATCCTCACACCAAGATTAAAATAGATACCTGCAGGGAGTACGAAATCAGCCCCAGTACCAAAAGCCAACCCTACATCCTTAGTAGTAAAATGTCCTTTATCTTTAGGACTATATGGGGTTATCTGAGCCCCTGTAGAATCTTTCGCATTAACTGAAGCACTGGTTAAAAAATGAAATTCAGGACCAATATAAAAGTAAGAATGCACTACACCATCATTACCAGGCCTAAACTTTAGTAGCACCGGAACCTGCGTATAAGTGAGGTCAATTTCGCGGGTAACCACAGCACCTTTGTAGGCAGTACCATGAGATTTATTTCCCATGCTTGAGGTATTAAGTTCCACCTGAATACCAACGGAAGGGATAAAGCCATAACCAATGGCAAGCCCTACAGAGCTGCCATATTTCATATCAAAATTGGTATAAGGGTTTTTATTTTTTTTAGCACTGAAAGTTCCGCCTTGCATTTCAAATCTGGTTGGAGGGCTAAGCAATCCTACGCCATAATAGGCACCTTGAATGCCTGCATGAAATCCTTTTTGTGCTTCGGTAGAAAGTGATAAAGCAATTATTGCTACCACAGATAATAGTATTTTTTTCATAATTTGGTTTTGTTTTATTGGGTTCAAAAATAGGAGTAATTTTTTAACCATGCAATCAAATAAAAAAGTAAAGATTTGTTGGCAATGGTAGGTTTTTAATTTCATGCTATAAATATAAAAGGCAGGACGAATAGTCCTGCCTTTTGTATGAACCCACCAAGATTTTAAAACCTTATGGATATGATATTGTATTTGGTACTTTAATAACTAAAAAACGAATAAGTGCTTTTGCTGCCATTAGGCCCAATGCCCTCAATACTTATTCTACCACTGCCATTTTCCATGGCTTTAATAAGGTCAGCGGGGTTGGCGTAGCTATTACCATTGTATTTGGTGATGATAAAACCTTCAGGTAATCCCATCCTTGCCACTTGCCCATTACCAGATATATTGGAGATGCGGATTCCGTTTTCAATGTTAAACTTTTCTTTTTCTTGTTTTGTGATTTCATCAAACTCAGCCCCTAAAAACTGTGACTTCAGGCTTTTGGTTTTTTCAAGACTTGTAGTGCCGCGTTGGTTGGTAAGTGTGATGGTATAATCTTTAATTTCCTTTCCACGTTTTACACTTACTACTACTTTATCACCAGGGCGGTGATAGGCAAGCTGCTCATCAAAAAGAGAACGGGTATCAATAAATTTATTATCAAACTTAATAATTACGTCTCCTTTTTTTAGCCCTGCATTATCTGCATTGCCATTTGGGGATACTGCCCTTATGCTTACGCCGCTTATGTTATCTTCATTAAGTTCTGTAGCAATTTTATCATCAATATCAGAAACTGTAGCCTCAATAAAAGCGCGCTTTACATAGCCAGCATCTTTAATATCAGTAATTACTTTTTTTACAATATTAGCAGGGATGGCAAAACCATAACCTGCATAGCTGCCTGTTTGAGAAAGAATAGCAGTGTTAATTCCAACCAATTCTGCCTGTGCATTTACCAATGCCCCACCACTATTACCCGGGTTAATGGCGGCATCGGTTTGTATGAAAGACTCAATAGGGAACCTGCTGTGCACCAAATTTATGTTTCTGCCTTTGGCAGAAACAATACCTGCGGTAACACTGCTGGTAAGGTTAAAAGGATTGCCCACAGCAAGTACCCATTCACCAACTTGCAAATTATCTGAGTTTGCAAAATTGAGGTAAGGTAAATTAGTGCCTGATATTTTGATAAGAGCCATATCACTACTGGCATCTGTACCAATCACCTTGGCTGTATAAGTTTTTTTATTATTATTGGTGATGACTTCAATCTTTTCAGCATCTTGCACCACATGGTTATTGGTAACTATATAGCCATCTCCAGAAATAATTACTCCACTACCTGATGAGCTAACTTGCTGCCCACCTTGGTTGCCAAATAAATCAAAGAAAGGGTTATCAAAATTGCTTTGCTGCCTTTGGGTTGATACTACTTTAATATATACTACCGCTGCCCTGCTGGTTTCAGAGGCTTTCACAAAATCAACAGAGCCTGCTGCTAAAGGTCCATTGGTTCTATAAGAATAGTTTGGAGTTTGTGTTTGGAAATCTGTAAGCTGAACCCTTACGCCATAATGATAGAAAGTGAAAGCGCCGGCAATGCCAGCGCTAAAACCAAGAATTGTAAAAACCAGATACTTTATAATTTTCATAGAATTTTATTTCTTATTTTTTATAATATTATTTGACAGATTAGTTACCTACTTTCTTTCCATCAGGTTGTTTAACGGGAGTAGCAGGAACAACGTTACTCATAATTTTTAATTCCAGTTCGGAGTTATCTGGGTCATTAGTATATATAGTAATACTTTTAGAATCATGACCATGTTTACCGCTTGAGTTAAAGTCAATTTTAATTTCATCAGACTCACCGTGTTTAAATTTTCTTTTTATCAATTCTGCAACGGTGCATCCACAGGTAGTTTTTACTTTATAAACCTCCAATTCATTTTTACCTTTATTAGTAAACTTAAATGCTGTATGAACTGTTTCGCCTTCCTTAACATCACCAAAATCATGAACCTTTTCTGTAAACTCAATTTTTGGTGCTTTGGCTTTTTCCTTCTCCGTCATTGGTGGAAGGCGTACTTGTTCATACATTAATCCAAAATCTTTAGGACCAGTGGCATTATAATGTACAATTAGTTTGGTAACAACCCTTGGCTGAATTAAAAATGGGGTTCTTATAGATATATAAGGAGAGCCCTTCACATCTTTAATCATCATGTTTTTGCCACTCATATTCATCAAGGTTAATGTAGCTGTGGTGTCTCTTACGTTATTCTTTAGTTGCCCAAAGTTCACAATGTTTTGCTCATACCTAAGGTTACCAGTTACATTAGGGAAACTATCCTCATAGGTCTTTTGTTTAGGGATAACCTCACCACCAAAAGTAACTAAGGTTAGGTTTGGGTTAGTGTTAGAATAAACCTGAACACTTTTGGTAAATGAACCAGGCCTGCCAAGGGGATCAAAGGATATTTTTACAAAACCTTCTTGCCCTGGTTTTATTTCTTCTTTAGTCCATTCAGGGGTTGTGCAACCGCAAGAGGGTTGTACTCTATCAACTTTCAGGGGTTGATTCCCTATGTTTTTAAATTTAAAAGTATGGACAGAATGTCCACCGGTTTCTTTGATTTTGCCCATATCAAAATGGAGTTCCTCAAATTTAATAGCTGGGCCATCCTGTGCAAAGGCAGCAAGGCTGGCACTTGCAACGGCAATTAATAGTAAGATTTTTTTCATAAGTATTGTCTGGTTTGTTTAATTAAAATGTGATTGCAAAGATATTTTCAATTTTAATGCCACTGGATTATTTATATAAATACGTATGACAAGCCCCCACACTTGCCTATGGATTTAAATAGAATTTTGATTTGAGGTGTAAGTTTTTTGAGAGTAAGCCAAGGTGACTGGCAACTTTTAAGAAGGTTTAATTTAAAAAATCTACATAATCCATTACAACATTACACACACCAACTCCACTCCCAAAAAAAGTGATTAAACCCAAAATCATCGTTTTTAGTACCGAAATGCAACTTTATTGAGAGAGTAAGGTTTTGTGAAGGCTTAGTTATTCTTACATAAACCCTGTAAGTTCTTTCATTAGTAAATGGATGCTCCTAAGAAGCCCAAAGAGGGGTAGGCACTTCAGATACTTTTGTATCATAATCATTTCAGCGATTAAAAAAACGAGAATTATGAACAACAAAAACAAACAATTTAAA
>JAPLCZ010000102.1 GCA_026391915.1 Bacteroidota bacterium
AGTAACATTAGCAAATTCCCTAATGCTAAGTTTATTTAAGGGGTTTGATTTATTGTCTTCCAAAGAAAACTCAATCACCCTTTCCCTTGGATTAAATACACTAATCTCATTCAGCCCTAAAGATTTTATTGCCATCTCAATCAACTCCTCTTCTGGCACGCCAAGGCTTCTGCCTTGCTTTTTAAGGAAGTATTCTCCTGCATCCGTCAATACTTTTTTGGGCACCATCCCTACAATCTCAGAGCCCGTTACTCTTATACCCCTTGCATCTGCTTTGCGGCAAACTTCTTCAAAAGCAATATGGGTTGGGGTGATATTAATATCAGTAAGGTTCATTGAGATTTGAGCAATGCCATATTCCTCAATATACCAACCTATGGCTTTTACTGATTTTAAAGTGCCGAGGATTCTAACTTCATTGCCATCAGCATCTAATTCTATTTGCCCTGTTAATGGATTTCCAATTCTTTTTACTCTTCCATTTTCCCTCACATCAAAAGCTATTGCATTGGCAATACGTGTTGATTTTGTGTTGAGATTTATATTATAGGCTATCAAGAAATCTCTTGCGCCAATTACTGTAGCCCCAGCTTTAACATTAAAAGTTGATGGACCATAATCTGGTTTCCAATCAGGTGATAAAATCTTTTTTGCGAAGCCTTCATATTCTCCGTCGCGTATGGTTGCAAGGTTTTTCCGTTCTGCTTTTTTTGCTGCCGCCTCATACATATACACAGGGATCTTAAGCTCCTCCCCTACCCTTTTGGCAAGTTTGTTAGCCCATTCCACAGTTTCTTCCATGCTTATGTTTGCAATGGGTATTAGTGGACAAACATCCGTTGCCCCCATGCGTGGGTGCTCTCCTTTATGCTTACTCATATCAATAAGTTCAGATGCTTTTTTGATGGCTCTAAAAGCAGCTTCAATAACATTGGCTGGCTCACCTACAAAAGTTACCACAGTGCGGTTAGTTGCTTTGCCGGGGTCAACATTTAATAGATTAATTCCATCAACACTGCTGATAGATTCTGTTATTTGAGAAATTATATGGGCATCAATACCCTCACTGAAGTTGGGTACACACTCTATCATTTGCTTATTCATGGGGCAAAATTAAACAAGAGTTCAAGTAAATTAGTAATTGTAATTTTCACTTAATCTGCAACCCAAAATCAAGCAAAATAGCTTGATAAGTTCAATTAGTATAAAAGCAACTTTACTTTAAAAATAAAGCTTTGTGTTGCCTCATTTTCAAATGAACTATGCCAAACCAAACAGGCGGCAAAATGGCTATAAGGAAGCCTGTTGCAAAACCAAATGGAAGTGATGGATTTTGCATTCTGTGTAATTTATCTAAAGTAGAATTTTGTTTTCCGTTAACGTGGTCAGTTTGGATTTGTCGTAAGCCTATCAAGAAATCCTGACTAGAAGTTTTATCTGTATACCAATTTATTTTTTCATCAATTTCATCAGTCTCCTCACGTTGAAGGGCATAATGTGTTACATAGTTAGTATACTCTAAAACAAAGTTTGCAACAACGCATTGAATAATATAAACCAATACTCCCCACCCACCAAACAGGTAGTTAATTAAAGCAACAAATACAATTTGTAATAACCCATTAGCCACCACATAGTTTCTTTTGCTTAACTCTGATAATCCAATTTTTTCAAGGCGGTCAGTTTCAGAGTACCATGCATCCCTTAACTGCTGCCAAGTACTGCGTGCAAAAAATTCGAATACAGATTCCTCTTGCCTTGGGGTAGCAGGGTCACGCCAAGTGCCAACCCATTTGTGATGAACAATATGCTCTGTATATAAGTACATATTACCAGAGATGAATAAAAGAACCTTTGACATCCACCTCCACCTTTTACTATCATTTCTATGTAGCATTTCATGGGAAACAAAAATGCCACAAACTCCTGTACAAATCCCAGTTGATATTGCAGCTAATAAGTATTGCCATCCCTCCATTCCTGTATAAATGCCATAGAATAAAGAGAGGAAAGAAATTATTTGGAGAGTGAAATGTAAATTGAGAATTGATGATGGAATCATTGAAGCCCCTTTAATTTCCTGGGAATGGTCATCATGAGAATAAAGCTCTATCAAT
>JAPLCZ010000111.1 GCA_026391915.1 Bacteroidota bacterium
ATATCAGACAGAGCTTTTGTGTTTGACAACTCAGGTATTTACTATGAATTTGTTGCAGAAATAACCGAAGGAAAATCAGTTCAAATTATTAATGAAGTACCCAATTGGTTTGTAGAATACTTCTATAATAAATCTCTTAAATAAGAATTCTTAACATCACAGTTTTTCAAAAAAACTTTATCTTTACCCCGAAAATAAAAAACTCAAAAACATGAAAATTCTAAAATGGTTACTCATCTGTGTACTTGCCATCGTGGTTGTTGCGGTGGTGATTTCTTTCTTTCTCTCCTCTAAAGTGCATGTGCAACGCGAGTTGACAATCAATGCCCCCGCGGAGAAAGTTTATGCTCAAATTAACACTTTAAAAAATTGGGAGTCATGGTCACCTTGGCACAAAAAAGACCCTAAGATGGTACTTACTTATTTCGGTGAAGCATCTGGTTCGGGCGCTGGCTATGCGTGGAAATCTGACATGAGTGGCGTAGGCAATGGTAAAATGATCATCACTAAAACTACCCTAAATGAATCAGTATCTACTGATATGGATTTTATGGAAAATGGCAAAGCCACCGCAGATTTTAAATTGGAAAAAGATGGAGAAGGCACCAAAGTTATTTGGGGTATGGATTGCGACATGAGCAAGCCTCCTGTAATGGGTAAAATTATGGGATTGATGATGGATAAAATGGTTGGCGGCGACTTTGAAAAAGGGCTCAATAACCTTAAGGAAGTCTGCGAAAAAAAATAAATCTGAAGAATTACAATTAATGAGAAAGGGGTTCAGAATAAATCTGAATCCCTTTTTTATTGCATCAAATCCAAGCCAATATCCTTACGATAATTCATCCCCTCAAAAGAAATTTTTTGCAGATTTTGATAGGAAGTATTTCTGGCTTCTTCCAAGGTTAATCCTTTAGAAACCATTGCCAGCACCCTACCGCCAGAGGTGAGAATATCATCGCCAACTTTGGTAGTGCCAGCATGAAAAACAAGGCTTCCTTTTATCTCTTCCAATCCTGAAATTTTCTTTCCTTTTTCATAATCCTCTGGGTAGCCACCTGAAACTGCAATTACAGCCACAGCAAAATAATCATTGATTTCTAATTTAGCCTCAGGGTTAAGTTTTCCATTGGCTGCATCTAATAAAAGCGGCAACAAATCAGATTTTATTTTAGGCATTACCACCTGGGTTTCGGGGTCACCCATGCGTGTATTGTATTCAATCACAAATGGGTTTCCATCCACATTTATCAACCCGAAAAATACAAAACCGCGGAAGTCAATCTTCTCTTTCTTCAATCCATTTATAGTAGGTTTGATAATGGTTTCTTCCACCTTTAGCATAAAATTCTTATCAGCAAATGGCACTGGGCTTACAGTACCCATACCTCCTGTGTTGGCACCTATATCTCCATCCCCAATTCGTTTATAATCCTTTGCATTGGGTAGCAAAACATAATTTTCTCCATCGGTTAATGCAAAAACAGAAAGCTCAATACCAGTGAGGAACTGCTCCACCACCACCTTATCACCAGACTTCCCGAATTTATTTTTCTCCCAAACCTCATTTAAAAAATCTATTGCCTCAGTAGCCGATTCACAAATCACCACACCTTTTCCTGCCGCTAATCCATCTGCTTTCATCACAATAGGCAAACTATGATTTTGCAAATAGGCTATTGCTTCAGTTTTATTTTGCTGAGTAAAAGTTTTGTAAGCAGCAGTCGGCACATCATGCCTCAGCATAAATTCTTTGGCGAAATCTTTACTACTCTCCAACATTGCCCCCATCTGTGATGGCGCAAGGATAGAAACATTTCTTAACACAGTATCTTGCCTAAAAAAATCACAAATGCCAGCGGCTAAAGGGTCTTCTGGACCTACTATTACAAACTCAATTTCAAAGGCAAGAACAAAAGTTTTTATTGCTTCAAAATCTGTGGGTATAATATTGACATTCTCCCCAACCAATGCCGTACCTGCATTACCGGGTGCTATAAATAACTTACTACAAATTTGACTTTGATCAATCTTCCAGGCAAGGGCATGTTCTCTACCTCCATTGCCAAGCAATAAAATTTTCATAGGGCAAAATTAAGTGAAATGGGATTGACCAATTATAGCAATACCAAACTATACTTTTTTTTCGAAAATTAAATTTAATGTCTATTGTTTTTTCAGATTCAGTTTATCCAGTATGTTAATTTTCAGTTCTATAAGAAAAATTTGAAAATAAATCGGTTGATTTAACCTTGTAGAAAATATCCCCCTCTCCTATTCGTTTATTATGTCAGAAACTCCATCAAAAAATCAATTTCAAAAATAAGTTGTAATTTGTACCGTAATAACCAATTTATTATCAAAATTTGCAGCAGATTCTTAAGCCACTTTCACCTACGTTTAGCGGCTAAGTATTTGACAAATGTCAACAAACAAAAATAATTATAACCCCAAAATATACGACATAAAATATATGGAAGCTAAGTTTTCACCAAGAGTAAGAGACGTAATCAGCTACAGCCGCGAAGAGGCAATCCGCCTTGGGCATGATTATATTGGCACAGAGCATTTGTTGCTTGGGCTGATAAGAGAAGGAGAGGGTAAAGCAATCAAGACTTTACACGCTTTGGATATTGACCTCATAAGATTAAAAAGGTCAATTGAAGATGCCATTAAAAACACTGCCACCAACAAAACTGTGGCAGGCAATATTCCCCTCACCAAGCAAGCAGAAAAGGTTTTAAAAGTAACCTATCTGGAAGCAAAAATTTTTAAAAGTGACATCATAGGTACTGAGCATTTATTGCTAAGTGTATTACGTGATGAAGATAATATTGCAGCGCAGGTGATGCATCAATACACCATCAGTTATGAGGTGTTTAAAGAGCAGTTAGAACAAACTTTTTATGGACCAAAATCAGAGTTCCCTAATGACCCCGGGGAGGATGATTATGCAAGAGAAGGTGATAAAGGAAATCTTGGTGCAGCCCGCAAAGGTGCTGAGTCAAAATCAAAAACCCCCGTATTGGATAATTTTGGCAGAGACCTAACCAAAGCTGCAGAAGATGGAAAACTTGACCCAATTGTTGGCAGGGAAAAAGAGATAGAAAGGGTTTCACAAATACTTAGTAGAAGAAAGAAAAATAATCCAATATTAATAGGTGAGCCTGGTGTTGGTAAAACTGCTATTGCAGAAGGTTTGGCTTTGCGTATTGTACAAAGAAAAGTGAGCAGAGTTTTATTTAATAAAAGAATAGTAACGCTGGATTTAGCTTCCCTTGTTGCAGGTACAAAATACCGCGGGCAATTTGAGGAAAGGATGAAAGCTGTGATGAATGAATTAGAAAAAAACCCAGATGTAATTTTATTTATTGATGAAATACATACCATTATTGGGGCAGGTGGTGCAAGCGGAAGTTTGGACGCCTCCAATATGTTTAAGCCTGCTTTATCCAGAGGCGAAATACAATGTATAGGCGCGACTACATTAGATGAATACAGGCAGTATATTGAGAAAGATGGTGCACTTGAAAGAAGGTTTCAGCCCGTAATGGTGAACCCCGCTTCTGTGGATGAAAGCATTGAAATACTACACAACGTAAAACAAAAATATGAAGACCATCATGGTGTAAATTATACTGATGAAGCAATTGTTTCTTGCGTAAAAATGAGTGAGAGGTACATAAGTGATAGATTCTTGCCAGATAAAGCCATTGACGTTTTGGATGAAGCTGGTGCAAGGGTACACATCACTAACATCCATGTACCAGAAAATGTACTTGACCTTGAAAAGAAAATTGAAGAGATAAAAGTTCAGAAAAATAAGGTTGTTAAAAGCCAACAATATGAAGAGGCCGCAAAACTCAGAGATAAAGAAAAGCAACTGATAGAGCAATTAGAAGTTGCCAAAAGAGAGTGGGAAGAAGAA
>JAPLCZ010000140.1 GCA_026391915.1 Bacteroidota bacterium
GGTAGTTTCCCCCCGCCTGCCAAACTGTTCTTTGGCTAATATTATTGCCATCTCGGGGTTGGCGGCATGTAGTATCCCTACATGGCTGTGCTGCATCCCCCTTTTCTTTTGATGAAAAACTTCGTAGGTGTGCCAACTATCTTGGGGTTCTAAATTCACCGTGCCTGCCTCTGGTATTTCCATACGGCTTACACGGGGGTCAAGGCTTACAACTTTCATAATGATGCTACTTTAAAAAGTTTTGCAAAATTGCAATTATTTTAGGGGATATGGATGAGGTTGTATAAAATGGAAAGAGACTAAGTAAAAAGAGTGATTTGTCCACCATCAAAATAACCAGAGGTTATTTTTCTAATTCAATTGGCAAAAAAAATTGTTCAGCTTTATCAGTTAGTTTTGTGGAGAATTTACAACATCCTAATATGAAAACATTTTTCTATTCATTCTTAGTAACCATTATGGTGATAGGAAATTCATGTAAAAAATATGAGAATGGGCCAGCTGTTACTTTTAGAAGTCCATCAACAAGAATTGAGAGAAAATGGAACCTGGATAAATTGCTTAAGGGTGGGGAAGAGGTAACACTAACTGCTCAGCAGAAAGAAGAGGAATGGACTTTTCAAAAAGACCAAACTTTTTTGTACCAAGCTAGTATAAATTCTTCGTTGGTAACAAAAGGGAGTTGGTCATTTACAGATGATAAAAATAGCGTAATTCTTACTCCTGATGGCGGTCCAGTTTCTACAAAATGGGATATCATTAAATTAACAACCGGCGAGTTTTGGTTCAACGTAACCATAAATAATGAGCCGTGTGAATACCATTTGTTTGCATTGTAGCCATAAGCTTTTAGCTATTGGCGTCTCTTAAATACCTCGCCCAAAAATCCTCCCCCGCGCTGTAATTTTGTTACCTCAAAAAAACAGAACTTCAGCTTTGAAAATTACCACCAAGCAATTTGCAGTATCCAAAAAAGAGTATTTGCTTTTACTCATCCACCACTTCAGGAAAAGGAAGTGGTGGATATGGATTATAGTACTCATGAACCTTGTGTTTGCCCTTGTGGCGGTGTTTGCTTTGCATGCCACTATTAGTCTACTTTGGATTGCTTTGGGGTTTACAGTGCTGTACTTTGGGGTGTTTTTGCTGAGCCTTTATATGCATGTAAATGGTAAAAACTCTGCCGCCGTATATGAGAGTGTGCATTTTGAGTTTTATGATGATGTGGTACATACTTACCTTGCTGATGGCAGCAACGGAAAACTGCAATGCAGCCAATTTGTGCGCACCGTAAAGCTGAAAGATTATTATTTGCTTTACCTCTCTGCAGGGCAGTTTTTGATGATTCCTTTTTATTGTTTTGAAGATGAAAAAGACCTTGCTGCATTTGATGCATGGCTACGGAAAAATAAAATGTTGAAGAACTAATTTTGGCAGTTGTAATTTAGCCCTCTTAGTTTCGTTTAAAGCCTCAATGAAAAGCCTTTCATATTTATTTTTTCTTCTTATTTCCAACCACCTTTTTGCGCAGCATACTGTTATAAAAGGTAAAATATCCGATGCCACCACAGGGGAGGCAATCCCTTTTGCCAATGTGTTTTTTATGCAAAGCCACTTTGGCACTACCACAGATTTTGATGGCTTTTTTACCCTTACCTCCAACACGCCTGATGACTCGGTTAGCATTGTGGTATTGGGTTATAAAAGCCGCAATAAAGAAGTAAAAAAAGGAACTGCACAAACCCTTAATGTGCAACTGGACCCCGAAGGTTTTGAAACCAAAACCATAGTGGTAACCCCGGGTGAAAATCCTGCTTTTAGAATCTTAAGAGGTGTGTGGGCAAATAAAGAAAAGAATGATAAGCGCAACCTCGACAGCTACCAATATGAGAGCTATAGCAAGGTGGAGGTGGATGCTGATAACATCAACAAAAAGTTTACGGGGAGTTCTGTTTTCGCGCCTTTTAAAAACATTTTTGATAGCCTTAAACTTGCGGCAGGGGAAGATGGAAAACCTATCCTCCCCTTTTATATTTCAGAGACTTTATCCGACTACTATTTTTTGAAAGTGCCTGAACGCAAAAAGGAAGTTATAAAAGGAAATAGAAGCCAGGGAGTTGGGGTTGGCAATCAGAGTTCTGGTTTTGTTGCACAAATCATGGGTTCCTCATTTCAGGATTATAATTTCTACCAAAACTATATTAACCTGCTGGAGAAAAATTTTATATCCCCCATTGCTACTGGCGGTAGAGATTTTTATAAATACTACCTTGTGGATAGCCTAGTGATTGATGGTAAGTACTGCTACAAAATTGATTTTAAACCTAAGCGCAAACAAGACCTTGCCTTCACGGGTTCTATATGGATTACAGATACCACTTTTGCCTTACGCCGAATTGTAGTGGAAGTTGGTACTGATGCCAACCTCAATTATGTAGAGAGAATTAAAATTCAGCAAGAGCTTGAACAAACCAGCAGCGGGCATTGGATACCCGCCAAAGTGAGGATATTATTGGATATAAAAGAACTCAATAAAAACGCCTTTGGGTTGCTTGCAAAATTCTATGTATCTAACAAAAACTTTATGGTGAATAAACCTAAGGAACTTACCTTTTATGAGGAAAGAGTAGTTACAGAAGCTGAATCTCAAAACCATGATACCGCCTATTGGAATGCCAACCGCCATGAGAAATTAACGGCGCAGGATAAAGTGGTTTACAGCATGATTGATAGTGTGAAAGATTTACCTACTGTAAGAACTTATGTGGATTTGATACAGGTAATCTCCAGTGGCTATGTAGGTATGGGCAAATACGTAGATTTTGGGAATCTATATTATTGCGTGGGCTATAATAATGTGGAAGGTGCAAGGGTGAGAGCAGGTTTAAAAACTACTTACGCCTTTAGCAAATATTGGATGTTGGAGGCTTACACCGCCTATGGATTTAAGGATAATCAATTCAAATATAATTTTGAAGTAGCCCGCTTTCTATCCCGTAAAACCTGGACAAAAGTTGGGGTGCAATATAAAAAAGATGTAGAAGGTTTTGGTTTGCAAGATGATTTTTTTGGCAGCAGAGGATTGCTGAATGCTGTGGCGCAACTTGGGCTAATTAATAGGCTAAACCGGTTTGAGCAATCCCGCGTTTGGATGGAGACTGACCTTACCAGAGGGCTAACACAGAGGGTATTTTTTCTTTCAAAACATATTGAACCCTTAGGAATCAATTTTGGTTTTTACCCGAACCCTGAGAAAAAAGATAAGATAGAAAAGAGCTTTAGCATTTCAGAAATAACCTTAGAAACTCGCTTTGCTTATAAAGATATTTTTATACTTGCAGGCAACAAAAGGCTGCGCTTAACAGAGGAGAGATTCCCCATCTTTATGTTTCAATATACTTATGGAATCAAAGGGCTTTTTGGAAGTGATTTTGAATATCACAAAGCATCTATAAATGTAAGTCAATTGATGAAATTAGGGGCTTTTGGTAGGGGCGAGTATTCCGTAACAGCTCGTAAAGTTTTTGCTACATTACCTTACCCACTTTTGGATATTCAATTAGGAAATGAGACCCCACTAAGAGGTTATGATGCCTTTAACCTCATGCGCTTTTTTGAGTTTATTGGCGACCAGTCCCTCACTGCCTCCTACACCCAGCATTTTGATGGACTATTTTTTAACCGTGTACCCGTTTTGAGGAAGGCAAAACTCAGAGAAGTAGTTGGCGCTAAAACCGCTTGGGTAGGATTAACTGAAGCCAATAAAAGAATTATTCCTCCTTTTGATAATAATGGTAAACCCATTTTGCAACCACCCAATAGCAACCCTAACATCCCTTATGTTGAAGTGTTTTATGGAGTAGAAAATCTCTTCAACTTCATCCGTATTGATGCCATCCATCGCCTCACTTATATTGACCCACCCAATGATAAATTCTATCAAAGGTTTGCAATAAAGGCATCTTTGTATTTTGCGTTTTAAGGTTCAGCTTTCTTCCTGAAAAACACAAATGCAACTGAGTTCTCAGGGTTTTGTATTTACCTTTGGCGGATGATAAAGAAGATTTTCGCCCTATCATTTTTGTTTTTTTTTATCTCTCTCAGTAAAGGGATTGCTCAGCAACCTGTGCTCAGAAATTACACAGTAAAAGATGGCTTACCCAATACCGTAGTCTATTACGCCATGCAAGATAAAAAGGGTTTTATGTGGTTTTGCACTGAGACGGGTTTATCCCGTTTTGATGGGCACACTTTTGAAAACTTTGGGTTGGAAGACGGACTTGCGGACATTGAGAATTTAAAAACTTATGAAGATACTAAAGGGAGGATTTGGATACTTAGCTATAACGGTAAGCTTTGCTATTATTTAAACGGAAAATTTTATAATGAAAAAAATGATACCACTATAAGGCACTCATCTGATGGTAAATTTCTTTTTGATGCTGTGGAAGATGCAAGTGGTAAAATTTGGTTTTCTGATAAAAATGGAGTCATCTTTTATTATAACGGAAATCAGGTAAAGCCGCTTGAAAAAAAACTAAGCATTGCTGGCAATTTCCTTTTTTTAAAAGATGAAAACGGGGTAAGCCTTTTGGTAAAAGAAAATCCAAAGGAGGATGGGGTTAGTCTTTTTCAAACCCTTAAGATGGAAACCATAAGTCCCTCAAAACCCATTTTTAATAATCAGATTCCTACATTAAATCAAACTTTGTTTGTGCCTGGCAAAGGGGTAATTTATATGAGGGATTATCAACTTTTTATTTTTAGGAATAACGAGGTAACCCTCCTCCTTAATACCATTAAAGATTTTGGTTTTGAGGATTGGATAAATACAGTTTATTATGATAAGGGAACAAAAAATTTATGGATAGGTACGCGTGACCATGGTGTATTGATTATCAAAAATTTCTTTGAAGGAGGGCGTGATTATAAGCAGTACTTAAACGCAAAAGTAATCACTTGCATAAAAAAAGATAATGAGGGGAATGTATGGGTAACCACCCAAAATGATGGTATTTTTAACTTCCCCAAAAGTCAGATAAATACTGTGGAGGTTGATGGGAATGACAAATTTTTTTATAGCATTATTGCCCTTAGCAACCCAACAAAAATTATAGGTTGCAACCAATCGGGTGAGGTATATATTTTAGACTCTAATTATAAAAAACTAACTATGGGTTCTTTGGATAAAGATCTTAACCACCTTAACCGTATTATGGGGCTGCAACCCATAGCAAAAGATATCTACTTTTTGGGTGGGAGTAAATCCTCAGGAATTATTGATATCTCTACACGAAATATCAATAAAAAATTTGATAATATTTCAGGAGTAAAACGGATGTCCCTTTATGGTAATAACTTATTTATTGCTTCCAGCAATCACCTATTCAAATACTCAAATGATAGCCTCGTAGATTTACCGGAAGGATATAAATTTACTTCCCTTGCTGCCATCAATAATAATGAATTATATGTGGGTACCACCACCTCATTACTAAAGTGTTTCTATTCACAAAAAAAGTTTATTACTATCCTTAATGATAGCATCACAAAAGTGCCGTTATCAGATATATGTATAGTAGGCGAGGAGGTATGGGTGGGCACCCATGGCAATGGAATATTTATTCTTAAAAATGACAAACTCATTTTGCATTTAACCAAACCAAACCTTACCAGCAATGTTTGCCAGAGGTTGGTTTATTACAATAAAAAAGAAGTTTGGCTGGCAACCAACAAAGGAATTTCTGTAATTGATGCCATCACCAAAAAAGTAAAATATAGCGTAACCTCTAATGATGGCCTTCCATCAGATGATGTAAAAGATGTAGCAATAATTAATAATAAAGCGTTTTTGGCAACCAGTTCCGGCATCTGCCTTTTGCAGTTGGATAAGTTTGAGGCAGAGGCAATGCCACCCAATATTTATATTACCTCATACACCCATAAGGATGAAAAGGCGGTATTTCCTAAATATATAAAATACCTTTATGAAACAGGATTTATTACCATTACCTATACCGGTATTTCTTTCCTCGCACCTTCATCAATTACCTACCAATACAAACTGGATGGCAACCGCTGGGTGGAGACCCACGAGATGCAATTACCATTATTTAATCTGGAACCCGGTAAACATAAACTGCAAATAAGGGCTAAAAAATTCAATAGCGGGTGGAGTAATCCTGCACTCCTTACGCTGGAAGTTGAGCCTCGTTTTTGGCAAACACTATGGTTTAAAATTATCATTGTCCTATTGGTGTTGAGTATTGCTATTATCTATTTTAGATTGAGGATTAGGGACATTAAACGCAGAGAGAATGAAAAAACAATTATCAACAGGCAAATTGCAGAGTTGGAATCCAAGGCACTTGCCAACCAAATGAATCCTCATTTTATTTTCAACTCATTAAATACCATTCAGAATTTTATTCTCAAAAAAGACAAAGAGCAGGCACTAAATTATGTGGGCAATTTTGCATTACTTATCCGCCAGATTCTTAATAATTCCCGCAACCCTTCCATCAGTTTAAAAGATGAAATTGACTTTTTAGAACGCTACATAAGGCTGGAACAAATAAGGTTTAATTTCTCTTTTGATTGCAGCCTGGATGCCACAGATAATATTATGGAAGAGGATGTTGCTATACCACCCATGCTGGTGCAACCCATTATTGAAAATGCCATAAAATATGGTATTGATAGGAGGGAAGGAAACTTAGAAATTCAAATTAAAATTAGCAGGGAAAGTGATTGCATTATTGCAATGGTAGAAGACAATGGCAATGGAATAAACAGGGATACCAACCCTGATAAAAAAGACTCTGCGGGGCTGCAGGTAATTAAAGATAGATTGCATTTGATGAAGAATAAAAACGGCAGCCAGGGCTCTATTGAAATCACAGATAAAAAATCAAATGCTGGTGATGGCACAGGCACTATTGTAACCTTAAAAATCCCTATTATATAAATGCTAAACGTAATTATTGTTGATGATGAAATCAACGGAAGAGAAGTGCTAACCGCCATGCTAAATGAGTATTGCAAAGGTGTGGAAGTAATTGGCACCGCAGCATCAGTAGCAGAGGCAACCAATTTAATTAAAGAGAAAAAACCTGATGCCGTATTCCTGGATATTGAAATGCCGGGTGGTAATGGTTTTGATTTGCTTGATAGTTTTGAGAAGATTGATTTTGATATCATTTTTGTAACTGCCTACCAGCAATATGCTATTAAAGCCATTAAGTTTTCAGCACTGGATTACCTCCTAAAACCAGTGCTAATTGATGACTTGATAGTGGCTGTAGAAAAACTAAAAGCTAAAAACCCTGAGACTGCCGAAAGGGATAGATACGCCAATCTGCGCAATGGTATTGCTTTAGGAAATCCGTTTAATAAAATAATATTAAACACTTTTGAGGGCTTCCATTTTGTGAAGTCGGAAGACATTATTTATTGCAAGGCAGAGGACAATTATACCCAATTTACCACAACAACAGATACCTTACTTATCTCCAAACCGCTTAAAGAATATGATGAGCTTTTTGAGGGCATGAATTTTTATAGAATACATAAATCATTTCTCATCAACCTCAACCATATTAAATCTGTAACCCGGATAGAATCCTGCAATGTAATTATGGATAACGGCGATGAACTCCCTGTTTCACAGCGGCGCAAAGATGAATTTTTGCAGGCAATAAAGAAAATGTAGCCTTGTAGTTTGCGTCTTTTTAACCCCTCAATCGTCAATAGAAATATGACAACTACCACTGAAAATATCTGGGCTCAATTCCATAAAGAGTTGCACAGATTTATTAACAAAAGGATTAAAGATGCTGATGCCGCCAATGACATATTGCAGGATATTTTCATCAAAATACATTTGAAATTGAACACCCTTACGGATGCCGAAAAGCTAACCGCATGGGTATACCAAATTGCCCGCAACAGCATATTAGATTATTACAAAAAGCAAAAGCCGCAAGCTGAGTTCACCGAAAACCTAAAAGAAATTGTGGATGATGAAGCTTTTAAAACAGAGCTGAGCACTTGCCTCATCCCCATGATTGAGGAACTGCCCGCTGATTATAAGGACGCCATTATGCAAACCGAATTGGGAGATTTATCCCAGAAAGAATATGCGGAAAAACTGGGCATCTCCTACTCCGGCACTAAATCAAGAGTGCAACGGGCAAGGCAGCAATTGCATGATTTATTTAACCAATGCTGCACCATAGAAACAGATAAATACGGTAACATCATTGACCATATTTGCCATAAGGATTGTGGCTGCGAGTAGGTAGTAAATATCAAAACAAAAATCCCCATGCTCTTGCATGGGGATTTTCAGACATAAAACAATTCTTAAACAATACCACTAAGAAATTTTTATTTGCTGCACTGCTTTGGTCTTTTCCTCTTCCTTTTTAGGAATACTGATGGATAGAATTCCGTTTTCATAAGCAGCAGAAATACTTTCTGTGTTGACGGTTTCTGGCAAAACAAAGCTGCGCTTAAATGAGCCATAATTAAACTCTTTGCGGCTGTAGTTTTTGGCGTCTTCAGTATCTTCGGTTTTGTGTTCACCGCAAATTGTTAGGGTGTCTTTCTCCAAATTAATACTAATGTCTTCTTTGTTAAAACCAGCTGCAGATAGTTCTACATGGTAAGTTTTTTCGTCTTCAGCAATATTTACTGCCGGCACAAAGGAAGCGAAATCTTTACTGAAGAAATTTTCATTAAAAAGATTTTCTAATACACCATTAAAAGGCGTTGGGTACATTAACGGATTGTTCACAATCCCATTGGGTCTTTTGAATTTTACAAGTGTCATAATTTTAATTTTTTAAGTTGTTTGTTGGAGATTTTCCAAGAGAAATGCCAACTATTTTTAAAAGTCAAAATGGCTTTTTTTATGACAGAAAGATAGATTCTGCATGAAAAAATTTCAGAGTTGCTTACAAAATGTCAGCGTCATGAAAAACAAAAATTGAAATGCCAGATGGGCTTTTCATTTTCAAATTGGCACATTCCCAAATTTTCAAATTCTCCCCCTCTACTCCCTCACCACTTTCTTCCGTAGCTCAAAGTTTTGCCCAAGGTACACACGGCGTACTTCGGGGTCAGCGGCAAGTTCTTCTGCAGTGCCTTGCTTTAGTATTTTGCCTTCAAAAAGTAAGTAGGCGCGGTCTGTAATGCTTAGGGTTTCCTGCACATTATGGTCTGTAATGAGTATGCCAATATTCCTGAGTTTTAGCTTGGCAACTATGGCTTGTATATCTTCTACAGCAATGGGGTCAACCCCTGCAAAGGGTTCATCCAACAAAATAAATTTAGGGTTTACTGCCAAGGCACGGGCTATCTCTGTGCGGCGGCGTTCTCCCCCACTCAGCAAATCACCACGGCTATGCCTCACTTTGTGCAAGCCAAACTCATCAATCAATTCTTCCAGCTTTTCTTTTTGTTCCTGTTTGGGGATATTGGTCATCTCCAGCACAGCACGAATGTTATCCTCCACACTCAACTTCCTAAACACAGAAGCCTCTTGCGGCAGGTATCCAATCCCCAACTTAGCCCGCCTATACATGGGCTCACGGGTGATGTCTTGGTTATCCAAATATATTTTACCAGCCTCTGGGCGTATGAACCCAACTATCATATAAAAACTGGTGGTTTTGCCAGCGCCATTAGGGCCAAGTAGCCCTACAATCTCCCCCTGAGAAACCTCAACAGTTACATGGTCAACCACCTTACGTTTGCCGTAAGCTTTTTCAAGATTTTCGGTGCGCAGTTTCATCATAAGTTAGGCGGTAATCTTTATGTCTTTTACGTTGATGGCAATGTAATAACTCCCTTTAAATTCGTTGGGGTCAATATGATAAATAAGGTCGAAAGATTTGGCATTGTGGATTTCATCCAGCATAGCACCCATCCCAAAAGCAATGGCTTTGTGGCTGGTTTTAGCATCGGGGTGAGTGATTTTAAATTGGAGATGATTATTGCCAACAATATTGGGTTTGCCAAAAGCATGTAGCTCCTTGGTTACAAACATAGGCTTCATATTCTGTGGGCCAAATGGGCCAAATCTCTCAATAGTTTTGCAGAAGGTTGCGGTGATTTGTGAGAAGGGAATCTCCAAATCATATTCTATAATTGGGGTTAGCTGTTCCTCAGTAATTGTTCTGGAAACTATGGCTTCAAAGGCATCAGAAAACGCCTCTATGTTTTCGCGTTTCAGGGTTAATCCCGCCGCGGCTTGGTGCCCTCCCCATTTATCCAAAAGATGGGCGCATTCTGCAATGGCGCTGTATAAATCATAGCCCCTCACTGACCTTGCAGAGCCGGTAGCAAAACCGTTGGAGGCGGTGAGTAAAACAGTAGGGCGGTAGTATTTTTCTATGAGGCGAGATGCCACAATCCCTATCACTCCTTTATGCCATGATTCATTAAATAGCACTGTGGTTTTACGATTGCGCAGGGCTTCATTATCATCAATTAAAGCCATGGCTTCGGCGGTGATATTTTGGTCAAAACCTTGGCGTGCTACATTATTTATATTGATTTCTGCTACTATTTTAAGCGCAGCATCATAGTCTTTTTCTATCAGCATTTGTACGGCAAGTTCACCAGTAGCTATGCGCCCTGCGGCATTAATGCGTGGGCCAATTTTAAACACCAAATCATCAATAGAAACCACCCCACCAGCACGGATGCCGGATAGCTCCATCAATGCTTTTAGGCTTGGGCGCGGATTAGAGTTCAGTTTCTTTAAACCAAAATGTGCAAGGATTCTATTTTCTCCATCCAGAGGCACTATATCGGCGGCAATACTCACAACAACAAGGTCAAGATAATCCTCTGGTTCAATCCTGAAATCCTGCGCCAATGCCTGCACTAATTTATACCCAATACCACAACCTGAGAGTTCTTTATAAGGGTAATCGCAATCCAATTGTTTTGGGTTAAGCACTGCCACAGCTTGCGGAATATCATCATCCGGGGTGTGGTGGTCAGCAATAATAAAATCAATACCCATGGTATCTGCAAGGCTTACTAAGTCTGCCGATTTAATCCCGCAGTCCAACGTAATCACCAATTTTACACCTTGCTCACTTGCCCATTCCACAGCTTGTTTTGATACGCCGTAGCCTTCTTTAAATCTATCAGGGATATAGAATAATACATTTTCGTAAAGGCTTTTCAAGCAGCTATAAACCACTGCCACGGAGGTGGTACCATCCACATCATAATCTCCATAAACAAGAATTTTTTCGCCCTTCTTAAAGGCTTGTTTTATCCTGTCTGTTGCCTCTGCCATGCCTTTCATCAGGAAGGGGTCATGCAAAAAACTCATATCGGGATTGAAGAAATTTTTGGCTTCATCCAATGTGGAAACGCCCCTTTGCGCCATCATGGTTACCAAAGTTTTGTTAACCTTAGCTTCCATTTCTTCATAAAGAGTAGTAACAATTTCCTGAGTGGGGAGGGGCTTGGCTACCCAACGTTTTTGCATGAGAATATAGCTGCAAAGTTAGGGGGCGGCGGGTGACTATCTGCTAAAGGCTACCATGAAAAGAGGAGTATTGCCCCTGCAAATTATATATGTCCATTTTAGTTTCCTACCTTTGTGCAACAAATGGAAACAGCCGAATTAAATTCAATTAAAGGCAGAGTTGAGAGTGCTCTGCAAAGCATGAGACCCTTCCTACAAGCTGATGGTGGTGATGTAGAACTCGTGGCAATTACTGATGATATGGATGTGCAACTTCGGCTCACCGGGAGTTGCAAAGATTGCAGCATGAGTGAGATGACCATGAAGGCTGGCATTGAAGATGGCATCCGCCGCATGGCTCCTGAAATACGCAATGTGCAGGCTATCTAATAAAATCTTTTTTCTTTAAATCTTTAAAAAAATTAATCAATGAAATTAGTTTCTTTTGATGCAAATGGTAAAGATGTTCTTGCCATTTATCATGACGAAAATATTTATCCCCTTGCAGAGATTGATGGTGCTCTCCCATCAAACATGAAAGACTTTTTAAATGCAGGCAATGCTGCAATGGCATCAGCAAAAAAATATAATGCAGAGATAATTACCAACCCAGCTAAATACAAAAGCCTTAAAGTTTCCGAGGTAAAATTATTAGCTCCCGTACCAAACCCCACCTCTTGCAGAGATGGGTATGCCTTCCGCCAACATGTGGCAACAGCGCGCCGCAACCGCAATGTGCCTATGATTCCTGAGTTTGATAAATTCCCAATTTTCTATTTCACAAATCATAATGCAATTATGGGGGAAGGAGATGTGGAATGTATGCCTGATGTTTTCCAAAAATGCGATTTTGAATTGGAAGCTGCCATAGTAATTGGTAAAAAGGGTAGAAACATCCGCGCTGCTGAAGCGGATAATTATATAGCGGGTTATATGATTATGAATGACCTTAGCGCAAGGGTATTGCAGATGGAAGAGATGTTATTGAACCTTGGCCCGGCAAAGGGGAAAGATTTCTCTACTGTTATCGGTCCTTGGTTAGTTACCCCTGATGAACTTGAACCCTACCGCACCACCACAAAAGAAAATCATACTGGTGCCCAATACAATCTTGAAATGAAATGTTGGGTAAATGGCATTCAGGTTTCTGAAGGCAATATGGCGCAAATGGATTGGAGTTTTGCAGAAATTATAGAAAGGGTTTCTTATGGCGTTGATGTATATCCCGGAGATGTGATTGGTAGTGGCACAGTGGGCACAGGTTGTTTTTTAGAACTTAATGGCACAGGCCTTTTAAATGACCCCAACTATAAACCCCAATGGCTACTACCCAATGATGAGGTGGTGATGGAAATTACAGGCTTGGGAATCCTTAAAAACAAAATGAGATTAGCCAATACAGATTACTCCATAAG
>JAPLCZ010000099.1 GCA_026391915.1 Bacteroidota bacterium
TCTTGAATTTTTGGTTACTTTTTGTTCAAGCAAAAAGTGACAGAAGGATACTGCTAAGAAAAAAGTTATTGCTAAAAACTACCAACAACCTTTATTGGCAACCAAAAGAAAAATTATTGAAAACTTTTTGCCTTATACCATAAATTGGTATTTTTGCAGGAAACATATAAAGTCATGGCAAAAAACACATCAATACTACTTGGAAATTATTTTGATAATTTCATTAACAGCCAGGTAAAAACTGGTAAATTTTCATCTGCTAGTGAGGTAGTTCGCGCTGCATTGAGAATGTTTGAACAAGAAGAAACAAAAAAGGTAGAATTAATTAAGGCACTAATAAAAGGAGAAAAATCTGGATTTGTAAAAGATTTTAATCGAGATTCATTTTTGAATAATCTTCACAAAAAATATTCGCAAGAATGAATTATAACTTAAGTATAGAAGCCGAAAAAGATTTAGAAAGAATCTGGCTTTATACTTTTGAGAATTGGTCTATAGAACAAGCTGACAGATATTTGAATTTGATACTTGATGAAATTGAATATCTATGCATCAAACCAAATTCAGGCTTTGATTTTGGGAAAATAAGAAGAGGGTATTTACGGTCAAAAGTAAAATCGCACTTTATATTCTATAAAATAAACAGCAAGAAAAGCGAATTGGAAATTATAAGAGTTTTACATGAAATGATGGATATTGAGAGTTATCTATTAGAATAAACGGGAACAGCGTATAAAAATATTCCACCACCTCTGTTGGCGGCTCTCCACACAAATTGTCATCATCACTTACAAGCTATTATAAAAAAGGTGCTGCTAAAAAATACCAACAACAGCAGCAATTGAGATATTAAAAATATCTTTGCCACTTAAGGAGAAAAAGAAACCCACCCACTCTCCTCCTTTATCACCCCATGAAAAAACTTTTATTAGTAGTTTTTTGTTGTTGGTTTTTCATCCACGCCCAAGCGCAAAAGCAAGGGCAGGCGCGCATTGATTCTTTAATGGAATTGCTGCCTTTGGCTAAAGAGGATACCAACAAAGTCCTTATCCTAAATGATATTTGTTTCTTCAATTTTGGGGTAAATCCTGATAACGGAATTAAGTATGGCAAGCAAGGATTGGAGCTGGCTTTAAAAGCGGTAAGGCATCTGCCAATAGGGTTTTGGGCGTTTGCTATTGGGCAAAAGGTGACTACCCCAAAGCACTTGAGTACTATTATGAATCCCTGGTTATTTATCAGGAGATGCATGATAGAAGCGGGGTAGCAAGGGCATTGGGCAACATTGGCATTGTGTACCAAAACCAAGGGAATTTGCCTAAGGCATTGGAGTATAATTTCCGCGCTTTACAGGTTTTTGAAGAGCAGCGGGATAAACGCCGCATAGCAAAAACCCTGAGTAACATTGGCACGGTGTACGAAAAACAAAACGACTATTCCCTTGCCCTAAAATATGATTTTAAATCCCTCAAAATTTCTGAGGAATTAAAGGACAAATACAATATCGCCATCAACCTTGGCAACATAGGTAATGTGTATGCCTCCCAAAAAGATTATGCCTCTGCTTTGGTGTATGATAACAAAGCCCTAAAACTGTTTGAGGAGTTGGGAAATAAGAATGGTATTGCCATAAGTTTGGGTAATCTGGGGGATGTATCCCAATCGGAAAATGAATATCCGCAGGCATTAAGTTTTTATTATAAAGCCCTTAAAATTTCCGAAGAGTTGGGTGATAAAAGCAGCATAGCCCGTAACCTTGGCAACATAGGCGGGGTGTACGTAAAGGTAGTAAAAAACAAACCCTCTGCTGAGTTCCCGGATAGCTTAAAGAATGCAAAAACATCTTTGGCAAAAGCCCTTATGTATTTGGGCAAAGCCATCGTTTTGGAAAAAGAAATTGGAGAGTTGGGCAGCTTGCAAGGCTTCTATCAATCCCTCTCCGAGGCGCAGGAATTCTCTGGCAATTATAAAGAGGCATTGGCATATAAAAACCTCGCTTACTCCATCAAAGATTCTATGTTTTCTATGGATAACAGCAAGCGCATTGAGATACTGGAAAACCAGCGCAAAGAGGACATCAAACAAAAAGAAATTGAAATACAAAAGCTGCAATTGGAGTCCGCCAGAAACCAAAAATGGTATTTTATTGCAGGGGTAATGTTCCTGATTTTATTATTGGTGCTGCTGTATAATCGTTTCCGGTTTAAGCAAAAAAGCAGTGATGAGTTAGAGGTTGCCTACCACATCCTCAAATCAACACAACAGCAATTGGTGCAGCAAGAGAAACTCGCCAGCCTTGGGCAGATAACCGCAGGCATTGCCCATGAGATACAGAACCCCCTCAACTTCGTCAATAATTTCTCTGACATCACTAAGGAATTAATTAAAGATTACAAAACCATAGAAAGCGAAACAGAGAGGCAGGAGGTGGTAGATATTATTGATAAAAATCTGGATAAAATCATCCGCCACGGCAAGCGTGCTGACCAAATAGTAAAGAGTATGTTGATGCATACCCAGAACAATGCAGGAGAGAAAAAAGCCATTAACATCAATGCCCTTTGTAATGAATTGGCAGAGGTTGCCTACAGTAATGCCACCGCCAATGATGCTGATTTTAAATGCGAGGTAATAAAGTATTTTGATAATTCAGTAGATAAAATTGATGTAATTCCACAAGACATAACAAGGGTAGTTCTCAACCTCCTCAACAATGCATTGTATGCCGTAAAAGGTAAGCACGATGCCACCGTTACCATCTCTACTGATGTTGATATTGATATGTTTGAAATCCGCATTAAAGACAATGGTGGCGGCATCCCCGAAGCCATCAGGGCAAAAATCTTTGAACCCTTTTTTACCACCAAACCCACTAATGAGGGCACAGGATTAGGCCTAAGCCTTAGCTATGATATTGTGCTGGCACATCATGGAGATATTAAGTTAGAAAGCAAAGAAGGCATAGGCTCAGAATTTATTATTAGGTTGCCGTTATGATGTCCTGAAAAAGATAATGAGATACATTTCTAAAATCATTTTCCTCCTTATTTCAATTGCTCTTTTACAACAAAGCAGTTGCATGAAAAAAGAAACCCCAACTTACTATATTGATAAAACCTTTGCCAAATATGTGGACTTTCCCGTAGGCAGTTGGTGGGTATATAAAGATACTATTTCTGGTCAAATAGATTCCGTAAAAATGATACTTAATTCAAAGTCAATAGCAAAGGCTAGCCACCCATTTGAAAACTATGAGATACTTGCAACTCAATATATAATTTTTAATAATTTTAATAGAGATACAATTTTATCTAATAGTCATGCAAACAGATTTAATCCAACGGCATTTTTTTATAATGAATCAATACTAAAATATGCAATAATGGATTTTACTAGACTTTATTATCCATTTACAATTGGAAATGGTAGTGGCATTCAGGGAGGCCCAACAATTACTAAAATAGATAGTTCACTCTCAATTGGTGGAACGAATTACAGAAACGTAGTTACTTTTGTTTATGATGCATCTTTCAAAGGCAATTCACTTGAATCTATTAAATATGCAGAGGGAGTAGGTGTTATATACAGAAAATTTTTTAATGGAAAAACTTCCATTTTAATAAATTATAAAATCAAATAAAAATGTTCTTTCTCAAATACCTTTCTTCAAAGAGCAAGCAGTAGCCAGTGCGGTTGCCAAACGCAATTTCATTGCGTGGCGTGGTGGGCTGGCGAAAAAGCGGGGGTGGGCAAAGGCAAAAGCGGGGAAGCATTTTTTCGTCTTGATTTTTTGGTTACTTTTTTATCAAGAAAAAAGTGACAGAAGGTAAATCAGAAGCACCAAAGCTTATCCCCCCCAACAGCACTTAAGTTAAAAACTTGCCGTAAGAAATCCCAAGATGCAATCTTGAGATAACTAAACCCACAACCTTTTGAAACTTTAATTGAGATATTAAAAATATCTTTGCCACTAATGGAGGATGCCAAACGGAATAAAAAGTGAAGAAAAATAAGTGTTTGGTGTGCCACCAACCACTGCGTGAGCGCTACCACAGGTGGATTTTTAATTCAAAATGTGAGTAGTACCCCAGTGGTTTACCCAATAGGCACTACCACTTATACACCCGCCACAATTGCCAATGCTGGCACGGCAGATAATTTCTCTGTGAGAGTATTTAACGGTGTTTTATTATCTGGCACTACTGGCTCTACAATACCTAATATTGAGAAGGCTGTTAAAAGAACATGGCTTTTGGAAGAAGGTACTGTTGGTGGCTCTGATGTTTCACTAACCCTACAATGGAATACTGCTGATGAAGGTGCAACTTTCAATAGAAATTATGCTGGTGTTGGGCACCATACTTCTGGCTCATGGGATGCTAATAGAAAAGAAGGTGGATTAAACACCATTTCATCCGGCGTTTATAGCATCACCCGCACAAGCATTACCTCTTTCTCTCCTTTTGGAGTGGGTGGTAATAACTCAGCGTTGCCGGTTACACTTACTTACTTTGATGCTGCCATTGAAAACAATATTGTAATTGCCAAATGGCAAACAGCAAGCGAACTCAATAACGATTATTTTGAGGTGCAAAAAAGCACGGATGGCATCCACTTTTCTACCATTGGCACTGTTAAAGGTGCGGGCAATAGCAACTCCATCATTAATTATAATTTTAAAGATAATAGCCGCCCTGCAGCCACTGTTTATTACAGACTAAGGCAGGTAGATTTTAACGGACAATTTGAGTACTCTTCAATTGCTAAGGTGATGACCAACGGCATTATGAAAGAGAGCATTGAGGTTTACCCAAACCCCTTTAATGATAAAATTGAGGTGAATATTAACTACACCCAAACCTCTAATATAGAGGCACAGTTAACGGATATGAAGGGTAATGTGTATTACAACAAATGCCTCCTATACAGTAAGGGTGATGCCCCTATAGTTTTAAACACACAAAAGCTAAAGCCGGGTATCTACATACTCACCATAAAAGATGGCACAGAGGTAAAAACCTTTAGGCTTTTAAAATAATAAAATTCTTTCTTTCAATAAAAAAGGGCAGTCAACTTTCAGGCTGCCTTTTTTATTATTAGTTTAGGGTTAAGAGTTGAGAGTTGAGGGACTGACAGCTAACGACTCTAAACTGACAACCCTAAACTCTAAACCCGCATTACTGCCTCACCAAAATACCCAACCCATAGCAATATGGGTAATTGTAAATTTTATAGCCCGTTGTTTTTGCAATATCAATCACTGCTTGCCGCACCTCGGGGTAGCTTACGGTATCATGAAATATAGTGCAATCACTATGGGTGGCTGCCCATAAGCCGCACTCATAAGTTTCTTTATAAGTATGGATAATATCCACATGGGCAAAGTTGTAATGGTTGGTATCTGCGGCAATCCAATCTTTATAATCAGACTTTACCAATGCTATATTTTTGAATTCTGCAAGCCTCGCCTTAGTTGCCTCAAAATGGTTGCCTTTAACCCCCGAATGTATGTCGCCTTCAAAAGTATCAATGCCTGTTACCTGTTCAAAGAAATTAGAAAACGCTACGGTTGAGTAACCATATTCCACCCCAAACTCAATACAGCTTTTGCGTTGAATCTGGAATCTATCCAGTATGTCTTCAATTATTAAATCAAGCCCGCGCCATGCTGAGAACCCAACCAATAAATTAGGGGGTGTGCGCTTTTTTGTAGGCGTATAAATGGGGATGTATTTCCTTAGCAGGAGGTTTTTAAAATAACTTCTGAGGTCTTTTATGTTGTTCATTTTTTATAGAGTTTGGGGGATGAATACTGCCTCAAAACTAAACATTAATTTATTTTGGCGTATCAATACTAAAAAAGTGGGGTTGGGCTCATAGGATTAAAGTGATTGCCTTTGCTTGACTTTGAAGTAATTTATTTTATGATTGGTGATACATCAACCATAGCGGTAGAAACTTTCGTGTGTGTGTTTGTTGTTTATTTCTACTAAAAAAGTTCTAACTTTAGTATTGACGAATTTTTTATTGGGTTTGGCAATTTTTATTTATGGTAGGGCGGGGATGAAATATGTGAAGGCGGGAGATAAATATGGGAGCCTGTATGGTAAAAACTGGTGGACGATTGTTAAATATTGGAGCCTGTATGTTAAATATGGAAGCCTGTATGATAAAAACAGGAGGATGTATGTTAAAAATGGAAGCCTGTATGGTAAATATGGCAGGGCGGAGGGGAGTTTTGGAGTGGAAGGGTGACAGGATGGCAGGTTTTGGGGATGGGTGCTAAAATATCTGAACCGACGAGTCCCCACTTCGCACAAAAAGGCAACGCTTCGGGAGACTCGGCGGGGAAGGAAGTTCACCCAACCCATATTTCGACAAGCTCAATATGACAAAAAAGGGTGCACCTGTTATCACCCTGATTTTATTCCCTTTGGTCATTAGCTAAAGTTTGGCGAAGGGTGGGTGCATGGCAATAGAAAAACCCTGATTAGTACAAACACCCTTCGCATCCTGCGTAAGGGAAGTTATAACCGCCACGGCGGAAAGTTATAGGAAGGACACTGA
>JAPLCZ010000308.1 GCA_026391915.1 Bacteroidota bacterium
CTCATCCGCCCTACGGGCACCTTCTCCAAAGGAGAAGGAAAAAAGCACTGAACTCTCAAGTTTGCAGGAGGTAAAGTCCTCTCCTTTGGAGTCCCGAAACTTCGGGATAGGTGAGGCTTACTTATACTTTTGCAACTTGCAACTGTATTGCAAATTGCTGGAAACTACCCTTAGCAAATACACCCCACTGCTAAGTTCTGGCTTATAGATGTTGATGGTTTCTGAGGCAGAAAAGCGTTGGTTTGCCACCTCTTTCCCTTGCATATCATAAAGGATAATACTGCCGCTTTCCGGCTTGCTGAGTTTGATATAAAGAAATCCATCCTTAGCAAAATAGCGGGATAAAATAGCCAAGCCTGTTTGCGTTTTGGCGGTATCAATACCAACAGTTTCGGGTAAAAATTTATGCCTGATAAAGGGGCGTGCTATCATTAATTTGTGTTTGTAATTAAAGAGAATACTATCCGCCTGCATAAAGAGTTTGGCAGCTGCATCCATATCCTGGTATTTGGCTAGAGAATGTAAAGTAGCAAACATTAGCAGGTCGGTGGTATCTCTGCCAAGGGTGTCATAAATTTCCATAATAGTGCCTGCCCAAAGGTCAGCATCACCATGCACACTCCAAGTTCTATTTTTATTATAACTCTTTTTAGTCACACAACTTCTGCCTCCCCAAAAAGGGTTATGCCCATCCCAATTAAATAGTTGGTCCCAATGGAAACTATTTAGATTTTTAGAATAAGAGCAGGCGAAATAATCACAAAGACCTTCTTCAATTACTGTTCTTTGCACGCCGAACACCGTACCTCCATTTGCTTCTTCAGAAACAGAATGGTTGTATTCATGGATTATAACATCAGCATCCTCGCCATCATCTACACCACCTGTTTCGTAATAAAGCAGATTTGGGGTATCAAAATGAGATTGGTCTTGATAACCACCTTGTGCATCAATCAGCATTTGCGTAGTATCTAGGTTTGCAAAACCCAGCTTTGCCATTTGTTTTCTAAATTCTGTGAGGTGAAAAAATACATTGGTAAATTCAAAACCACTCTCATGGCGTGAGAAAATAAAATAGGGCGATGTGGGGGTAGGGGGCAAATCATTGGGCGCTTCAAGATTTTTCATCTTAAAATATTTGCTCTCCAGATAAAAGGAATCAGCACCTGTGGTTTTGCTTTTTTCGTAGCTTACTACCATCTTCATAAGTTTCCTTTCAGCATCCAATTCCGGCACAGCCGAGTCACTATAATCTATGTATGGAATCCCATAATCTTTATGCGCTGTAGTGAGTGGGTCTGGCAAAAAAACCGCAGCAGTTACTGTACTGTCCTTTGCTTTTCCGTAATAGAGTGAGAGGTCTTTGGAGTAGAGAGTTTTGTTATTCTCATCCAGTATTTGCAATAGCTTTCCACTCTTATTTTCTTTATTAATCTTTACTTCATAAGCGGCTATTCCGTCCAGGTTTTCATCCACCCAAACAACATTTTTTTGCGGTGAGTTATTGAATTTTATTTCCCCCCATGAAGTTGTATTCACTGTTTTGCAAAACAAAGAAAGCACCCCTCCACTTTTAGCGATATTCAGTTTTACATCCGTACCAAAAACCTCCACCCCATTAAAAGTCTGTATGAAATCATAATGAAAACCAAGAATACTTTGGTTCTGGAAAATGAGTTTTAATGCGCTGCGTTTGTCTTTAAAATCAGGGTGATTAGCCACCGCAAAATCCATAGAACTATTCACCCAATCTCCTTCTGTATTTGCGGAATTTAATTTCCCTGCATTAAAAAATGATTGGCTATTGGAATTGATAAAATTATTCTGCTGTGCATGTGCATTGGTAAAATAGAGCAGAGTAAAAAGCAGTAAAAATTTATTCATGGCAGTTGGCTTACGTAAGGCAATTTACGTATTTCTTTAATAAAGGATTCAAACTTATCCTTTGCTACCCAAACTTCCAAGTTTACCATTTCATCAAATGTTTGATTAGCTACTGTAGCATCCTGAGTTTTTAGGTAGTTGAGGAGGAGGTTATGCGTTTCATATTTTGTTTGTAGCCTACAAAATTCTTTCTCCACATCAGCAATAATTTCTGCTGCTGAAATTACCTGTTGCGCAGCCTCTTTATAGGCGGCAGTTAGACCCGCTGCGCCCAATTTAATGCCACCAAAATACCGCACTACTACCACTAAAATATTGGTTACATCAGCACTCCTTATCTGATTAAAAATTGGCAAACCCGCAGTGCCAGAAGGCTCACCAGCATCATTGATTTTGTAAATATCTTTAGCAGCGCCCAAGCGGTAAGCATAACAAATATGCCGTGCCTTTGGGTGAAGTTCTTTTACTTTTTTTAAAGCATCCTTAACCTCATCTTCAGAAATTATTGGGTATGCAAAGCTGATAAATTTGCTTCTCCTCTCCACAAACTCAGTAGTGGCGGGGGATTGAAAAGTGAGGAACTGGGAGGTCATTTTAAATTTTAAATATAAAATGGCAAATTAAGCGGAAGAATTTGGAAATGTGCCAATTTGAAAATTGGAAAACTTCCCAAAAGTTCAAAACTTAGTTTGAAGTTCAGAGTTTAAAGTTGATGATTGCTAATTTTAGGAGATTACTAGAAATAAAAAACCTCCCAAAAGATTTAAACTTTTGGGAGGTTAATATTCAATCTAAAATTATTTCACTCACTATCTCTCAAATTCTTTTTGTCTTCTTTGAGTTTCTTTTTCTCATCTTTTATCTTTTGTTTCTCTTCCTTATCAAAATCCTTTTTGTCTTCTTTTATTCTATTTTCTTCATCTTTCACTTTTTGTTTTTCTTCCTTCAACTTTAATTTGTCATCCTTTATTTTCTGTTCTGCTTTCTCTTTTTCATCTTTTATTTTTTGCTGTTCTTTCTGCTTTATATCTTCCTTAAGTTTATTATCTGCTTTTAGCTTTTTTTCTTCAGCTTCTGTAAGTGGTTTGGAAAAAAGTCCTTTTAGGAAAAAGTTATTTTTTGCAACGTCAATGCTTGTTTTTAACCCGTCCATATTTTGCTGAAAACCTTTGGTACCTTGCTTAACATTGGTGATGGTACCATCAAGACTATTAGCAAATCCTTCGTCCATAAATAATTTGCCAATGGTGCCTTTACCTGATTTTACATTGCCAATTACCACAGCTAAGTCTCCAGTAATTATGGCGGCATTATCAACTGCATCTTTTAATTTTAACAGCATTGCATCCATACTTATAGGTAGGGTAGTGGCAATAACCTCATTATCTTTTATCATTGCAACTCCGGCTGTTCCGGCAGAGATATTCATCACCTTATTGCCCATTAATCCATCAGAGCCTATGATTGCTTTGGAATCTTTTTTAATAAACTTATTAGTCTTTACATCTACTATTGTAGTAAATACCAGTGGCAAGTAAGGCAATGCCAATGGAGACAAAAAGCCCGAGTTTAATTTTATTTGTTGATTCTGTTTTCATGTTTTTTAATAGTTATCGGTTGTCAGTTATCAGTTGTCAGTAAAATTTTCAAATGGTTTTATAAGGTAGTTTTCTAAGCGATTAAAGTAATGTTCTTTTTTAGTCTGAAAACTGATTACTGTTAACTGACAACTGTTTTTTCAGTTACTGAAAAAAGGATTTCACCCATTCATCTTTTGAATTTTCTAATTGGTTATAAGTTCCTTCGGCGGCAATTACGCCTTCTTTAAAAACTATCATCCTGTTGGCAACAATTTTTGCACAAGACATATCATGGGTGATGATGATTGAGGTGGTATTATATTTTTTTTGAACCTCTAAAATGAGTTCGCTAATTTCTTTGGAGGTGATGGTGTCAAGCCCTGTGGTGGGCTCATCATAAAGCATAATTTCGGGTTTGAGAATAAGAGTGCGGGCAAGCCCTAATCTCTTACGCATACCACCAGAAAGTTCTGATGGCATCTTATCAATAGTAGCAGAAAGTCCCACGTTTTTCAACGCCTCTTCTATGAGTGCAGTCTTTTCTTCTTTGCTCATATCTTTAGCATCGCGGAGTGGGAAAGCAAGGTTTTCACGCACCGTCATAGAGTCATATAAAGCACCACTTTGGAAAAGGAATCCAATCTTTTTACGGATGGCATTTAGCTCTTTGGAGTTCAACTCATCCATGTTTTTATCTAGCACTACAAGGCTGCCTTCATCATGAGAAATTAAACCCACCATGCATTTTATCAATACAGATTTTCCGCTGCCAGATTTGCCCAGCACCACAAGGTTTTCACCTTTATTTATTTTTATGTTGATGTCTTTTAAAACCTCATTCTTACCAAAAGATTTTTTGAGGTGTTGCATTTCTACCACCACATTTTGGGGGTGGTGCAATGCATCAGTAGCTTCATGAATATCTTTTAAAAGTGCTTCCATAAATTAATAAAATAAAGAGGTTATTTGCACCGCAATGATATCAATTACAAACACCATTAATGATGCAACTACTACAGATGAATTGGCTGCTTTGCCCACGCCCTCAGTACCATTAGTAGCATTATAACCTTTGTAACATGCAATCAAACCAATGGCTAAACCAAAGAAAAATGTTTTAGCAAGTGATGGTACCACATCCAAAAAATCAAGGTGGGCAAAGGCTTGGGCAAAGTATAAATAAAAGCTGACATCACCCTTTAGGTTTACGCCTGCAAAAGAGCCAAACATAGAAATTACATCATTAAAAACCGTAAGCACCGGAAGCATTATAGTAGCCGCCACCACTCTTGTTACAATAATATATTTAAACGGATTTGTACCCGAAACTTCCATGGCATCTATCTGTTCGGTTACCTTCATAGAGGCTAACTCTGCCCCAATGCCTGAGCCTATTTTACCAGCACAAATAAGTGCAGTGATTACAGGCCCAATCTCCCGAACTATAGAAACAGAAATCATAGAAGGCAACCATGACTCTGCACCAAACTCTGCCAATGTTGGGCGGCTTTGTATGGTAAAAACCAATCCCATAATAAAACCTGTAATACCTACCAACGGCAAAGATTTATACCCAATAAAATAACATTGTTTTAGCAACTCATTTACCTCATAAGGGGGGCTGATGGTTTCTTTAAAAAACCGACCAGTAAAGATGGCAACTCTGGCAACATCCGTAAAAAAATTCTGTATGAAATTATAGTGTACCTCTAACTTTAATGGAATTTTAGTGAGACTTTCTTTTGCTTTAATTTCTATGGAAGAAAGTTGTGTTACTAGGTTTTTCATAACTAATTTTAGTTCAGATACCTTCTTAGAATCCAGGCAGTGGTTTCATGTTGTTCCATGATTCCCGTAAGGAAATCTGCCGTGCCTAAATCTTTATTTTTGTCATTACTTGTCTCAACATCCTTTCTTAAATCTTTAATCAGGCTTTCATGGTCACCTAATAATTCTTTAAGCATATCCTTTTGGTTTGGGTATTTATCAGGTGCTTCCTTTAGCCTTGATAGGTTAGAGAATTCCTTCATAGTTCCTATTGTTTTTCCGCCTAATTTATTGATGCGTTCTGCCACCTCATCAATAGTTTCTTCCAACTCAGTGTATTGGCTTTGAAACAGTTTGTGCAGCTCCATAAAACTTTCGCCAGATACATTCCAATGAAATTTTCTGGTTTTAATATAGAGGGTCATTTCATCAGCTAAAATAGTTGAAAGCAGTACCACGCTTTTGTTTAGGTTTTTTTCGTGAATTCCAATGTTGGGTTTCATGTTGTTTTTGTTGGTTAAATAAATTTCCAACAAAGGTGGGCAGTACGCTTGCCTATGGTGTTACAAAACTTTGGGAGAAAGTTGCAGAATTCACAGATGGGAGCAATTTGAGAATTTGAAAATGGAAAACAACACTTGCGATGCCCAACTTGACGGAAGGAGGTCGCCTACTTTTGTTACACTGAGTTTGGCGAAGCGTAGGCTTGACGATACATATTAAAGAAAAGGCCCAACTACCCCTTCTTTAATTCCCTCCCCAAAGGAGAACCACATTTCCTAATAAAAAGCCCTAAGGTTTTAGGCCATCAATATGGTCAAAGATAAGTTTTAGCACTCCAGTAAGTGGTATGGAGATAAACATACCGGGTAGCCCCCAAAGTGCGCCACCAGCCACTACTACAACAATAGAAATAAGGGCGTTAATCCACTACGCTGGGTATAATAAAGTGGCTTTCTTGGAGATAGAACGAATTGACTTTTGCGAAGAAAGACTCCCCGAAGTGTCGGGACGTTGCCTCCTGAGTGACTCACCTTTTTTTGACAACTAACAACTAACAACTAACAACTAACAACTCTTCTCCCAATCTGTAAATTATGCAACTATACCCCAATGTTATGTAATACTGCCTTTGCATTGCTTGCCAACCTTTGCACAGCGATATGCAGAGATTAAAAAAGATACTCATTATTACTATAAGCGCTATCATCATTTTTGTGGTGGTGGTGATTGTATTTATTTCTCCCATTACTAAATATTTAGTGGAGAAATATGATGTGCAGTACACTGGCAGGGAAATTAAAATGGACTGGGCTTATGTAAATCCATTCACTGGTTATGTGCATTTTAGCAATCTGAGGATGTATGAATTAAAGAGTGATAGTGTTTTCTTTAGGAGCAAAGGACTAAGTGCCAGTTTTGCTTTGTTTAAGATGCTCCATAAAACCTATGAGATTACAAAGCTTAGCCTAAACCAACCTTGGGGGATAGTAGTCCAGAGCAAAAAGGTGTTTAATTTTAATGACCTTATTGAAAAATTTACGCCTAAAAAAGATGCACCACCCAGTGCGCCATTGCATTTTAATATTCTTGATGTTAGTATTATTGATGGGGAGTTCCATTATTTAGAGAAGGTGACACCTGTCAATTATTTTATTAAAAAAGTAAATTTTGAGAGCTCAGGTAAACGCTGGGATGCTGATACTATTGCTGCTAAATTTTCTTTTTTGCCGGGCATTGGTAAGGGGGATATAAAAGGGAATTTTACTATCAATTTAAATACATTGCGATATAGGTTTGCTACTGTGGTGCGCAAATTTGATTTGAGTATTATACAGCAATATATGAATGATATTGCCAATTATGGGAGTTTCTCTGCCAACCTAGATGCAGATTTAAAAGCAACAGGAAATTTTAAAAATGAGGAAGACGTAACTGCCAAAGGATTGATTGCTATTAATGATTTCCACTTTGGTAAAAATAAAAAGGAAGACTATGCATCCTTTGATAGGTTTGTAATGGTGATGAAAGAGGTGAGCCCATTAAAGCATATTTATTTTTATGATTCTGTTTTATTAACGCATCCTTATTTTAAATATGAACGCTATGACCATCTGGATAATCTGCAAAATATGTTTGGTAAAAAAGGTGCTAACTACAGCAATGTAAAGGCTGACCCTGCCAAATTTAATCTTATTATTGAGATAGCAGATTATGTAAAAGTGCTCTCAAAAAACTTCTTTAAAAGTGATTATAAAGTTAATAGGCTAGCAGTGTATAAAGGGGATTTAAAGTATAATGACTTTGCCATAAGTGAGAAATTTTTCATGGATTTAAACCCATTGTACATCCTTGCGGATTCTATTGATAAAAATCATAAACGGGTAAATATTTATTTAAAATCA
>JAPLCZ010000280.1 GCA_026391915.1 Bacteroidota bacterium
CATTTTAAACATTGAAGATAGCCGCACCAGTAAACAAATTGGTTTCATCAATGCCACAGAAAATTTTGATGCTTTATTAAAAAAAGTTGAGAGTGGAAATATTAAGGCTATATTTGCACTCTATCCCGTCAATATAAAGGATGTATTCAGGATATCAGATGCTGGTGGTATTATGCCGCCAAAGTCCACTTGGATGGAGCCAAAACTTAGGGGCGGATTAGTAATTCACAAATTTTAAAATATTTTAATACCTTTGAACAAAAATTTAACTGCAATGAACAACTCAAACGCATTCAAAAAAATCTTAAATAAGATGAGTAACAAAATTAGTCTCTTCTTTGTGTTAGCAATTTGCTTCTTCACATTCACTGCTCAAAACTGCACTCATCGTGACCCACGTGAGGAAATTGGCACACGTAACAGCCCAAGTAAAGTAGGCTTACAGTACGCCTCCATTTTTATTACAGTAAAAACTGATGTGCCTACCAACCTCGGTGTTTCAGGTGCATTTGTTTATGTTGCACTTAGTAAAGATAGCATGACTGCTAAACAATATCTTAAAATTGGTAAAACCTCTACTGACAGCACCAATAACGCAAATGTTCAGATTACTGATTTGCAATTATTCAAAGATTATTGGTTTCATGCGGAATATAAAGATGGTGGGGGTAACCTTTACACCACTAAGAGTGATACTTTTTACCGTGCTACTTCTTACCAACTTCCTCCAAGAAAGGATTTAATTGTTACACAATAGTATTATTTAAAACATAAAATAAAAAGCCCCTATGCAAATGCATAGGGGCTTTTTATTTTATGTTTACTCATCTGTTTTCCCCTAATTTTGAACCCATAAATGATACAGGGCAGGTTAGACCAAATTGAGGAGGATAACGAAATGAGTTTCCTTGAACACCTTGAGGTGTTAAGATGGCATTTGGTACGGTCTGCCATTGCTGTAATTATTATTACCATTATTATTTTTATAAAGCTTGAACTTCTTTTTGGAGTTTTATTAGCCCCTTCCAAAGCGGATTTCTGGACGTACAGAATGATGTGCAAATACTTTGGGATGTGTGTTAAAGATATTGGATTTACACTACAGAATACAGAAATGGCAGGGCAGTTTAGTCAGGCTATTTCCACCTCGGTTTCTTTTGGTATTGTACTAAGCTTCCCTTACATAGCCTGGGAATTATGGCGGTTTTTTAAGCCTGCTTTAAAATCCAAAGAAAGAAATTACGCCAAGGGGATTGTGTTCTTCAGTTCTATACTCTTCTTCTGTGGTTTGTTGTTAGGATATTATTTTATCTCCCCAATTACCATTCAGTTTTTGGGTGGTTTTGTAGTAAGTGATTTGGTAATTAACCGTATTGATTTGGGTAGCTATATGGATACCATCATCATGATGAGTTTATCTACCGCTTTGGTTTTTGAACTTCCTATGGTGGTTTATTTCCTGAGTGTAGCAGGCATCCTTACCCCCAAGCCTATGCGCAAATACAGGCGCCATGCTGTGGTAGTTAGCTTTATTGCATCTGCCATTATTACCCCTAGTACCGACATGACGAGTATGCTGGCACTTGCTATCCCCTTTGTTTTTCTGTATGAATTGAGCATCTTTGTCTCTGCATTTGTTTATAGAAAACGACTTAAAAAACAAAAACTAGAAGAATGATTATAGCCATTGCCTGCGACCATGCTGGGTTTGAACTCAAAGAAAACCTAACGCCTTTTTTACAATCAGAACTGGGTTTTAAACTGATAGACTTAGGCACCAATAGCCCCGACTCTGTGGACTACCCCGATTTTGCCCATGCCCTTGCTGCTAAGGTAGAGCATAATGAAGCTGCTTTTGGAATCTTGATTTGCGGCTCCGGCAATGGCGTATGCATTACAGCAAATAAACACAAAGGCGTAAGAGCAGCTATGGCATGGCTGCCGGAAATTGCAACCTTAGCCCGACAACATAATGATGCTAATGTAATTTGTTTACCCGCCCGCTATATTTCTACCACAGATGCTGAGGCAATCCTTAAAGCATTTTTCTCTGCCACCTTTGAGGGCGGCAGGCATGAGAGAAGGGTAGAGAAAATTTAACTAATTCTTAGAAAACTTCATCAGATAGCCCTTCATAAAATCATTAAGGTCGCCATCTAATACTGACTGCGTATCACTGGTCTCCATGCCAGTGCGGAGGTCTTTCACCAACTTATAGGGGTGCAACACGTAGTTGCGTATTTGAGAGCCCCACTCAATTTTCATTTTGCCTGATTCGGTTTCTGCCTTAGCATCATTCTGTTTCTGAATCTCAATTTCATAGAGTTTTGATTTGAGGAGTTTTAGTGCTTTGTCCTTATTCATCACTTGGCTCCTCTCTGCCTGGCACTCTATCACAATACCCGATGGCTGATGCCGAAGCCTAACAGCAGTCTCAACTTTGTTTACGTTTTGGCCACCCTTTCCCCCGCTTCTAAAAGTTTCCCAAACAACATCAGCCAAATTAATTTCTATGTTGATGGTATCATCCACTAAAGGGTAAGCGAATACAGAGGCAAAGGTGGTATGGCGGCGGGCATTGCTATCAAAAGGGGAGATACGCACCAACCTATGCACTCCGTTTTCTGCCTTTAAATAACCATAGGCAAAATTGCCTGAGAACTCCAGCGAGGCAGATTTAATCCCAATACCATCTCCCTCCTGGGAGTCAATTTCGGTTACAGTATATCCATTCTTTTCTCCCCACATCTTATACATGCGGTAGAGCATCATACTCCAATCCTGGCTTTCTGTGCCTCCTGCGCCAGAGTTAATTTCCAGCACTACACTCATCTGGTCTTCTTCTGCAGAGAGCATATTTTTAAACTCTAAATCATCCAATATAGAAAGAGTTTCTGCATAGGCAGTATCAATTTCCTCCTCGGTGGCATCACCACTTTGGGCAAACTCATAAAGCACAGAGAGGTCATCAGCAGCGGTGCTTACTTTATTAAAAGCATCAGGCCAAATCTTTAAATTCTTAGCTTCACGCAAGATTTTTTCGGCTTCTTTGGGGTCATCCCAAAAGCCTGCAGCAGCGCTTTGCGCTTCAATAGATTTTATGATTTCTTCTTTGCCGCTAACGTCAAAGAAATTGTTTTAAGGAGGTGACACGACTATGTAATTCCCTAAGCTGCTCTTGGGTCATCATACTTAGGGCAAAACTAAGGGATAGTAATGAATACTGAATAATTCTTTGCCATTAAAAAGGAAGGCTTGCAATTTTTTTTATAGGCACTCCCCACCCCACCCCACATATTCTTTAGGGAAATCATTCACAGAAATTCCCTCTTTACTGATTCCATAAACCGCAGAGCCGCTACCACTCATTGCGGCATAAATACAACCCACATCCATTAGTTTTTGTTTGATGGATTGCAGCGCAGGATATTGAGCAAAGGCATATTTTTCAAAATCATTGGTGATATTTTGTTGCCATTGCTCAATAGGTTTTTGGATTTCTTCTTTGAGGTTAATGGAAGGTTTGGCAGGTGTGATATTGGCAAAAGATTCTTTTGTGGAGATATGAATTCCTGAACAAACCACAGTGATATAATGTCCTTTTAAACTCAAAGAAATGGGAGAAAGAATTTCCCCCCTGCCCTCTACAAAGACGGGGGTATTGGCAATAAAGAACGGACAATCACTGCCCAGCTTTGCTGCATAATTTTCCAATTGAGTTTGGGATAAATTCAACTCAAATAATTCATTCAACATCTTTAAAGCAAACGCCCCGTTGGCAGAGCCGCCACCCAAACCAGAGCCGGTGGGTATCTTCTTTAATAGAAACATTTTTACAGGCGCTAAATCAAAATCTGCCTTAAGAATATTGTAGGCTTTTACACAAAGATTGTCGGCGGGGTTGCCTTCTATTTTGAGTCCCTCCATCTCAAAAGAAAACTGATTGGCTTTAATAATTTCTAACCCATCACAAAAATTAACAGGGTAAAAAACACTCTCCAGATTGTGAAATCCATCCTGCCTTTTCTCAGTGATGTATAAGCCTAAATTGATTTTGATATTGGGGAAACGTACCATAATTCTGGTTTCAAAATTAGGATATAAACCTCCAAGGTTTCTAAAACCTTGGAGGTTTTACAATGGTTAGGCGATGGGGGTTTCTTTAGGGGAGTGATGACCTGTGCCTGAAATGAGGGTGATGAGGGTTGTGAAGGTAAATTTAGCTTTTAGTGCGGGATTATTTTTAAAGATATACTTGGCATCTGCACATATATTTTTTAGTTTTTGGTAGAGGAGGTTGTTTGCTTGGATTTTGGCGTTGGTATTTTCTTTTATCTTTTTATCTGCTTGCTGGAATTGGAGAAGGAGTATGGAAAAATTCTCATGGGCTTCTGAGAATTTTTGAGGGAAGGTGGAGGGCATGTTTTTATTTGCAGTAAGTTGGTTTTGGTGAAGTGTGATAAAGTTTGTGGCTGATGTTAGGAGTGCATTGGCTTCATCCCAATTTTTGTTGGTGGCTTTGCGAAAGTGGAGGGAACCGGCAGCTTGGAGGTGAATTTTGAACTCAGTGCGGGGAAATGCATCCCTTATATAGCGTTTTAGTGCTTGCCATAGGTATGTGCAAGCATTAAGCTGATTAATAAGGTGAATATGGGTGATAGCGGCATCTGTAAAACGGGCATAAAAATGCGGGAGATTTTGGGCTTGCTCCATCTCTAAAAGAATTGAATCAGCATAGTTGGTGGAATACTTTTCTTTGAAACTGGAAAAGGATTCTAAGTTGTTTTTAAGGGATTGGCAGATAAGTTTGGTGGCTTGGTAGAGGGCTGTTTGGGTACAATGGTATTGGGATTTAGTCATGGCGGGATTTAGTTTTTGAGAGTGGGCTGGTACTTGGGGTAAGGATGGTGTTTTTGAAGTGGACTAAGTTTAAAAAATTATGTTCTCCGAAGGCAAAGATAGTATTTACAAAGGTTGATATACAGTTTACAAAGATTAATATACGCTGATGAATGTTAAAAAGGTAGAGGCGTGAGGTAAACATGTAAAGGCGAATGTTAAATATGTAGAGGCGGGTATTGGAATTGGCTTGACGAATGGTACA
>JAPLCZ010000168.1 GCA_026391915.1 Bacteroidota bacterium
CTTTGTTCATTGTGTAAGTTTATTTTGTTGGTAATTTAAGTAGACCGAAAAAGTTATTTCCAAATTTTTTTCTGAGCTATGAAGGGCTCAAAAAAATTTAGAATAACTTTTTCTACTTACACACTTTGAGGGATAGTACCCCATACTTTATAACTTGGAATGCGGCTTACGAGTTTATAAAAACAAAAGCCCAGACTAATTACTCGGAGCTTTTGTATATAGAACTAATAGTGGTATTGCCTAATTCAACCCCACCGTATTGTACTCACTTAGCCTATGCATTTCCATCACTATTTCGCCGGATTTTGAGACGCCATCTTTTACTAAAGGTACAAACTTGGCACCCCATACCGCCTCATGGTGTTTGTAAGATGAACGGGCAAAAACGGTTTGGCTAAAGGAGTCATCAAATGCCTTTAGTATGATGAGAATCTCAGCATCACGCGCATCAAACTCCGCTTGGGTAATGCCATGCATGGGGCTATCTTCATCAATAGGGTGCACTATAGTCCAAGAGGTTGGGAAGAAATTTATTTTCTCCCTCTCCAGTTTTAACGCTTTAAAATCGCGGGTCTTTTTTTCGTGGTCATTAATCCATGATAAAACCACTTGCACCTCCACCTCTATCAGTTGGCTTTTGCGGGCATTCGCCATCCTAAACATAAGGCCATTAATATCCCTATACGGCGCAATGAGGAGGTTTTTACTATACACCAAGCTTGCTTTTGGGCGGCTGAATTTGCCATAAAGCAAACCCGTGGCAAGGGCAAAACCCAGTAAGCCCGTCATGGATTCTATGGCAGCAATGGTATTGGCGGCAATGCCACTTGGGTGTATGTAGCCATAGCCCACAGTGGTTATGGTTTGTGCGCTAAAGAAAAATGCTTCCCAAAAATGCTCAGTAAAACTTTCGCCTTTATGGCCTGCGAGGCCCTCCATATCCACCCCCATATATAGCAGGGCAAAAATGATATTTGCCACCACATAAAACAGCAGCACATACATAATAAACTTACTCCACCGCATAGTAATAAGGGTGTGGTAAATGCTGAGGCTCTCCCAAAAACCAAGTCCCTCACGGGTTATGTTAAAACTGCCATCACGGTTAATGAAACGGGCATTTTTATCTTGTGCTTTGGTGCCCAGCCCTAAATCTGCAAATTCTTGTTCTTTCTTTTTTGCCATAGTGGGGGCAAAAATAGGGGTTATAATACAGCTTCGTCTAAACAAACAAAGCAGCACCGCTTTCCGCAGTGCTGCTTCATCTTATGAAAATTATCCAAAAATTACATGGTTTCAGTTTTTAACAATCCTGCCGGTTTGCATTTTTTCTCCGTTGCTGCACTGCAAAATATAGATGCCATTTTTAAGGGTAGAAATATCCATTTGCAAATCATTGGCCTCAACCTTTTGGCTTAGCATCAATTTACCTTGCACATCAAAAAGGCTTACGTTATACGAGGTATTATCCTGTGGTAAGGCAACATTTAAATTGCCAGAACATGGGTTTGGGTAGAATTTGAATTCATTATTTTGTACAGCAACATCTTCTACGGCTGTAGTTGTTTCGTATTCAAAATTGGTGTTATAAGCATCATTATATGCACCTGCAGCATATTGCTGTAGTTTGATATCTGTTAACTGCCCGGTGGTATTGTAGGTAAAAACCTCTCTGGTTGATTTCACCCATTTACCTGCACTCCAAATAACATTTTCTTTATAAGCAACTCTGGCTTTAAGGTCATAGCTATAGTACTTTTGATTGCTGTTGGTATATGTTTTACCATTATAATTGGCAAGCACTTCTCTTATAAGTTTACCAGTATTGTCATAGACATTACTATCAATGTAAGATGGATTCCAGGTGCTGCTAGACCATAAATCAATCTTTTTAAAAGAGACCCTTCCTGCAGTGTTGTAGGAGATAGTGGTTCTTTGAGAGTTATTCCATTTCCCAAAAATCCAAGTATATCTTATCACTTGGGTAAGTCTAGTATTGGTGTAAATAAAGGTGTCTCTCCCGGATAACTCAAAGGTTATATTCTTCTTTTCTTTGGTTATTACAGAACGAATGGATTTATCTGTGTTAAACGCCGGGGAATTTTGGGTGGCTGTTTCCCAAATGCTTCCATCCCATTTTTGTGTATAAAATTTCTGAAATTTAGTTGGCCATCCCGGTGCTATCTGCGCATTTGCATTAAAAAAGAATAATGCACTCATGCAACTTATTAGTAAAAGATTTTTAGTGTGTCTCATCGCTTTTGTGTTAGTTATGTTTGTTATTGATACAAAACTAAAACTAACGCCTAAGCATTTTTGGGCATAACCTTAAAATGTCTTACACCCGTAAGTAGCAAAAATCTGAGGCTGCTTAAAGTTATTATTTAGGCAGCCTCAGAAAGAGGTGGATTATCTTTTTATGATGGTTTTTCTATAGTCTTCCAGCCCGTTAGAGCATCTTAGTAAATATATTCCACTATTTAAACCGGATAAATCAAACTGATTATTGTCTGTATTTGCAGGCTTGCTAATTATTAGTTTGCCTGATAAATCAAAAATACTGATAATAAAACCTTGATTGCTTGCATTTTTTGGCAGCGAGATATTCACCAATTCAGAAAAAGGATTGGGGAATAATTGCAATTCTGAGGATAAAATAGAGGTTTCTTCAATGTCTGTAAAGGTGGCATCATACTCAAACATAATTCTGGATGCATCATTAAAAGAGCCTAAAGAATAGAGCTGTTCTTTAATATCAGTAAGCTGCCCTTTAGCGTTATAAACATAAGCGTATCTGCTTATAGTCTCCCATTTGCCTGCCGTAAAGGTTTTAACCTCATCAAACGTAAGTCTTGATTTCGTGTCAAATGAATATGAATGCTGGGTGCTATTAACATAGGCTTTGCCATTGTAATCTGCCTTAACAGTTCTGATAAGTTTCCCTTTACCATCATAGAAATTGCTATCAATGGATGATGGTTCCCATCCACCTTTTACCCATTTATAAGTTTTAACAACTGGGGTTCTTCTATAAATATCATAAACGTACTCTGTGCGGTAGTTACTATTCCATTTGCCCAAAACCCAGGCATACCTAATTCTTTGGAAAGTAACAGGAGATGGATAAACAAAAGTATCCTTAAATGAATTAGAGAAAGAGTTATTCTTTTTCTCTTTTGATAAAACAGAACGAGGGGTATTGTTGGTATTAAACGCAGCGGAATTTAAACTAAATGTATCCCACTGGCTTCCATTTCAGCGCTGCTCATAATACTTTTTAAATTTGGTTGGCCAGCCTGGAGCCAGTTGTGCTTTGCTGCTAAAGCAAACAATAAAGGTTAAGAAGGATGTAAAAAGAATGTTAGTAACGTTTTTCATAATAATTGAATAAATAAGAATAAATAAATTTTATAGGGACAAAACTAAGCCATATACCAATGCACTTTTTTCTGAAAAGCTTTAAACCCTTACACCCGCAAATTAAAAAATGTGTGAGGGCATTTTTTAGATTAAATCTATGAACCCTGATTTTTTAAGTAGACTTGCATTTTTTGATATTGCTTTAAAACAAAAAACCCCTGCCATTAGGTAGCAGGGGTCTTTTTATACTAAATTTTCAAATGTTCATTTCTTAATAATTCTGCGGCTAAAACTATTTGTTTCATTGGTGCACTGTAAAAGGTAAACTCCGTTTTGAAAGGATGAAATATCCAGTAAAGCGGTTCTCTCTGCCTCAGTTTTGTACTCCATTACTCTTTTTCCTTGCATATCGTATAAAGAAATACTGTAATTGTTCCCTCCCTCTGGTAAAATAACTGAAAGCTTATCTGTGCATGGGTTTGGATAAATCTTTATCTCCAAGGCATTCGTGTTAGATATTGCCATAGAAGTTACCGTTGCCTCATATTCAAAAATGTTTCTACTTAGGTCAATATATAGTGTACCAGCTATAGCTTGTTTTTTTATTTCGGAAACTAAATATCTAGAGTCATATTTATATACATCTCTATAGGTAAGCACCCATGCACCTGATGTCCAAGTATAAATTTCTTTATAATTAATACTGCTATTGGTATTGTAAGAATAAAGGTATTTAGAATTATAGACATATTTGCTATTGATATAAGTTGCATGAATTACAGAAGAAAGCCTTCCTAATTTATCAAAGGAGCTTGAGTCAACGTATGAAGGAGTCCATTTGCTGCTTGCCCACTGCTCTGTAGTTTGATATAATAATAGATTAGAAGTTGAGTTATAAGTATAGGTAGTTCTGCGGTCATTTACCCATTTACCAAATACCCATGTTTGGGAAATATCCTGAGATATTTTACCAGAAGGATCACTAGTAAAATAAAGGAAGCTGTCTTTAGTATAATTGGTATAAGTGGTGTCTTGCTTTTTAAGTGTGAGGATTGAACGCAATGTTTTATCAGCGTTATAGGAAGCAAGATTATTATTTACAGTGTCCCATTTTGCACCGTCCCAGGTTTGGCCATAGTAGTTTTTGAATTTGGCCGGCAAACCTTGTTGCATTTGTGCGTTGATGCTACTTATAGTAATAAGCAACATAAAACCAATCAGCCCGATTGAGTTCATTTGTCTTTTCATCTCTTTAATTTTTTAATTGTCATTGTGGTTGATTAGGGCGTTTTATGCCCATCTGACAAAACTAAAGAGGTGAGAGTTTAATATAAACCCTAATTTACTCCAAATCTAACTCTAAATAAATGGGGCAATGGTCGGAGTGAAAGGCATCATTATTAATACTAGCCGAGGTGATTTTATCTTTTAAATTATTACTCACCATGTGGTAGTCAATACGCCATCCTTTGTTAGTAGCACGTGAATTAAAGCGCAAACTCCACCAAGAATATTTTTGCACTTCTGGGTTTTTGAATCGGAAACTATCCGTAAAACCTAAGGCGATAAAGTCCGTAAGCCAAGCCCTCTCAATTGGTAAAAATCCTGAGTTTTTCTTATTTCTTACAGGGTCATGGATATCTATCTCTTCATGGCTGATATTATAGTCGCCGGAGATAATAAGTTTGGGGCGGCTTTTCAATAATTCTCTAATATAGCCCAAAAAATAATGGTTAAATTCCATCTTAAACTCCTGCCTCTCTTCGCCTGATGAGCCGGAAGGCATATACACACTTATAATGGAGGCATCCCCAAAATCTGCCGTTATCACCCTGCCTTCCAAATCATATTCTTTGTTTCCGCAGCCTATCACCACATTATCAGGTTGCTTTTTGCTGAAGATAGCAACCCCACTATAACCCTTCTTCTCTGCCGAAAACCAATAACAATCATAACCTAAACTGGCATAGCCTAGCATATCAAACTGTCCGGTTTGGGCTTTTAGTTCTTGTAGGCAAATAACATCGGGGTTTTCTGCCTCCAGCCATTGCAGAAAGTTTTTATTCATGGCAGCACGGATTCCGTTTACGTTGTAGGAGATAATCTTCATGAGGTTTTATTTTCTGCAAAGTTGATTTATCTATTAATCATTCTTAGTATTGCAGCTAAATTATTTTTATTATGAATGAACTCTTAGGAATTGGCAGCCGTGTGCGCCATACAGATTTTGGCGAAGGGGTGGTGATTAATGTTTCCTCCGCCACTTATTTAATTACTTTTATGAAGGGCGGCAAGAAAGAAATTTCCCATAACTATTCCCTTGAAATTATTGATGCAGAAGATGCAGCCGATGACCTCATAAGCCTGTACGATATTGAACGCAGCCTCACACGCGTTTTGCAGAAGTGGGGTGAAATAGGAGAGATAGTGCCTCTTGGGCAAAAATGGATTGGTGGCAAAATGGTATTGCAACCCGCCTCCAATGATTTGAAAGGAAAAGAAATACCTATTGATATTTTCTTCCATAAAATTGTGATGATACGGGATAGGATGCGCACCCTTGAGCAGCGTGTGAATGCCAGCGCACTTACTGATGAGGAGAAAGTGAGCATACAACAATACATCACCAAATGCTATGGCAGCCTTACCTCTTTTAATGTTCTCTTCAAACGGCCTGAGGATTATTTTAGTGGGGAAGGGGCTTAGATTAAAGCTAAGGTTTTAGAGTATAAGGTAAAATTTATCATCCCTTATTCCACCTTTATCAATAATCTCTTTCAAAAATTTGGATTTTAAATTAAAGCCTTAGCTTTGCTACTCATTCACTAAACACAATAACAAAACTATGTTAGTATTTGACATGATGAACGGAACTGAGATTGATATGAGTACTTACTCTTTTCAATCAAAGTTTGTGGCATTGCCAGAGGTAAAAGCAGAAAGGCATATTGAACTCAACGAAGCTGAGATTATTGCCAAACGCGATTTAAGTTTGCTAAAGGCAAAAGCTACTGAAGACTTAAAGAAATAGTTTCTTTAGTCATTAGTAATAAGAGTATATCGCCACGGATTTACAGATTAATTAATCTGTAAATCCGTGGCGATTTTTTTTACATACTTCCGCTTACGCACTCCTGCCAACTGTTCTACCTTTGCTTCTTTAAAAAATCATTTTATGAAATCTAAGCTGATAATATTTGCAGCGCTTTTAGGTGCTGCCCTCTTTGCATTTAAACCAATACCTGATGCCAAACTAAAATACCCAACCACCAAAAAGGTGGATACAGTGGATACCTATTTTGGGACTAAAGTCCCAGACCCCTATCGCTGGTTGGAGAATGATTTATCTGACGATGTAAAGGCATGGGTAAAGGCAGAGAATGAAGTTACCAATGCCTACCTATCTCAGATTCCGTATAGGGATAAAATAAGAAAGAGGCTGGAAGAAGTCTGGAACTACCCCCGCTTTACTGCGCCTTACCGCAAAGGGAAAAACTATTTCTACTTTAAGAATAACGGCCTCCAAAACCAAAGCGTGATGTATATGGAAGAAGGCGGCGTAAATGATAAAGGCAAAGTATTGCTGGATCCCAACAAACTTTCCACCGATGGCACTGTGTCTTTGGGCGGACAATCTTTCTCTAAAGATGGGCGATACATGGCATATTCCATCAACAGAAGTGGGAGTGACTGGCAAGAAATATATGTATTGGAAGTTGCCACAGGCAGGCGCACCAAAGACTCTTTACGCTGGGTAAAATTCAGTGGGATGGCTTGGAAGGGCAATGGTTTTTACTATAGCCGCTATGAAGAACCAACAGGCAGTGACCTCTCCTCCCAAAACAAAAACCAAAAGATTTATTACCACGAATTAGGCAAAACACAATTGATGGATGCGTTGGTTTTTGAAGACAAAGACCACCCCTCTATCAGCTACGGGGCAGGTACTACTGATGATGAAAGATTTCTATTATTGTACGGGAATGAAGGCGCAGCAAGTGGCAATAGCCTCTACTTTCTTGATTTGGATAATCAAGATAAATCAACCAAAGCAAAGAAGATATTTGAAGGATACGCCAACAACTATAGCATAGTAGATAATGTAGGCGACAAATTCCTATTGCAGACAGATAAAAACGCACCCAAATATCAATTAGTAATGATTGACCCCAACCACCCCGAAGAGGCAAACTGGAAAACCATCATCCCAGAAAACAAAAAGAATGTGTTGGAAGGTGTGGGCATGGCAGGCGGAAAATTATTTGCCACCTATATGCAGGATGCCAGCAAACACGAATATCAATATGATATGAATGGGAAGTTGGAGAGAGAAATTGCATTGCCCTCTTTAGGCAGTGTGGGTGGCTTTGCAGGTGAGAAAGACGACAAAGATTTGTACTATACTTTCACATCATTCACCTACCCTACAACCGTGTTTAGGTATAATGTTGCCACTGGGGTTTCAACCTCTGTGTTTAAGCCTGAGGTAAAATTTAATCCTGATGATTATGTAACCAAACAGGTATTTTACACCAGTAAAGACGGCACTAAAGTGCCCATGTTTATAGTCCATAAAAAGGGATTGAAACTGGATGGCAATAACCCCACTTACCTATATGCTTATGGCGGATTTAATATCTCCCTTAACCCATCTTTTTCTGTAACCCGATTGGTGCTTTTGGAGAACGGAGGCGTATTCGCCATGCCTAACCTGAGGGGCGGCGGTGAGTACGGCGAAGACTGGCACAAAGGCGGGATGATTTTCAACAAACAAAATGTGTTTAATGACTTTATTGCTGCCGGGGAATACCTCATCAAAGAGAAATATACAAGCACCAAAAAGCTTGCTGTGGCAGGTGGTTCTAATGGTGGTTTGCTGATTGGTGCCTGCATGAATCAACGCCCCGATTTATACCGCGTCTGTTTCCCTGCTGTTGGGGTGATGGATATGTTGCGCTACCATAAATTCACTATAGGTTATGCATGGACATCGGAATATGGCAGCAGTGATAACGAAGCCCAGTTTAAATACATCTATAAATACTCACCAGTGCATAATGTAAAGGCGGTAAACTACCCCGCCACTATGGTAACCACCGCTGACCATGATGACCGCGTGGTGCCTGCCCACTCCTTTAAGTTCATAGCAAATCTGCAAGAAAAACAAAAGGGAGATAACCCCGTGCTGATACGCATTGATAGCAAAGCGGGGCATGGCGCCGGCAAACCCACCGCCAAGCAGATAGATGAATGGGCGGATATCTGGAGTTTTATGTTCTACAATATGGGCATCACCCCCAAATACTAAAGCCAGAATATGAAGATAATATTATTCTTCGTTGCTAATACTACTGAGCCACCGCCGGATATGTGGCGCTATAATATTGTACTTATTGTGATATTAATGGTGCTATCTGTATGGATTATGAACCGCCTTACCCGCAAAAAGAAAGACTAATAAATGTTCAGCGTATCCCTGAAAAACATAGGCAAAAAGTTTAACCATAGCTGGGCTTTCAGGCGGCTGGACTATGAATTTACAGGAGAGAATAACTACGCCATCCTTGGGAATAACGGCAGCGGTAAATCCACTTTGCTGCAAATGATTTCCGGCTTTTTATCCAGTACTGAGGGGGATATTTTTTATACTAAAGATGGCAAAACAATCCCGCCTGATGAAGTCTTTAACCACCTAAGTATGGCAAGCCCCTTTATGGAATTGCCAGAGGAGCTCACCTTTGCAGAGGTGCTGCGGTTTCATGCTAAATTTAAGAAGCCATTGGTTGATTTAAACCTTATACCCGCCAAAGCACAACTGGCAAAGGAGGCAGATAAGGAGCTGAAACATTACTCAAGCGGGATGAAACAAAGGGTGAAACTGAGCCTTGCCCTTTTCTTTGCCAGCGATATGATTTTATTGGATGAGCCTACCTCTCACCTTGATGAAAACGGCGCTAACTGGTATAACCAAACCCTTGCAGAATACTCCCAAAACCGCCTTTTGATTATTGCCTCCAATGAACCCGAGGAGTATAGGATTTGCGGGGAGTTTTTGAAACTTAATTAATAGTTTGAAGTTCATAATTTGAAAATGAAAAAAGAAGCCATTAAATCTTTCGTTTGGTGTGCCAATAAACTAGGCTACATAATAGTACTCATTATTATTACTAAACTTTTGGGATGTAGTAATAACTCTAAGGAGTTGGTGATAGAGAAGTACAAAAACGGGAAGATAAAATATAAATATTATAAGGTAAATGGAGTAATTGAAGGAGTTCGTAAGTATTATGACTCCCTCGGGCATTTATGTTATATAGCAAATTTTACTCATGACACTGCTAATGGGTTGGTCAAATACTTTTATGAAAATGGTAAGCTTAAATCAGTAGGTAATTTACGTAAAGGAAAACTTAATGGAATTTCTTATAGATATGATACACTTGGGAATGTCTTTGAAGAAAGATATTATAAGAATGAAGACTTGCTTTATCAAGTGATTTATTCAGATTCATTTGGTAATAGAATTTGGGAATTACAACCAATTGTAGAAGGACTACCTGATACAATTTTTTCTGACAAAATATATAATCTGAAATTTAGTATTCTTGGAGCTAGAAAGTTTGAGTTAAAGGAAACCTATATTGAGTATTACTGTTTAAAATTTCCATCAGGACATTTTCCAAATCCTAGTTATTTCAAATCGAACTTCTCTAGATATTGGAGTGGTGATTTTAAGGTTCAAGAAAAAGGAAAATATGAATTTCTAGCCTATCTTTGGGATCCTAAAGAAAAGATAATTAGCAGCGTGCCCTATCACCAAATTATTTATGTTAAATAGGCAATATTCCGCTGTCCTTGATTTTAAGCGAAGCGCATCAAGGACGACAGATAAAAAAGGATTATTCCCTGCGGTCATGAGCTAAAGGTTTATAATCCGGTTCTGGAGAACCTAAACTATATATCCTCCTTAATGCATAAAACCTCGTAGGTTTTTAGGTCCTACGAGGTTTGGTTTTCATGGTGTATAACACCCCTAATGGGGTTTAGAAAATCTTATCCATAATACCCTGCCCTCGCAAGACTGTGTCTTGTGAGTTCTAACGGGCAGTTTGTAACTGATGTGGGCAGGCTTTTGAGATTATAAACTAAACCCCCACCGCACTTAAGTTATAAACTTGCCATAAAAAGTCACAAGACACAGTCTTGCGACAGCAAAGGTTTGGGTTTCATGGTGTAGAACACCCCTAATGGGGTTTAGAAAATCTTATCCATAATACTTTCTACAAACAGAAAATCCCCAACGGGATTTAAAAAGCAGTTTTTAGCAGCTCCGTAGGAGTATTCTGTTTGTAGAACCCAATTAGAAAGTTGCTTTTTTAGCCCCGTTAGGGGCGCGCCTGTTTTACAAACCTATCAGTTTTGATATTATGATGCTCCTTATTCATCCGCTACTAAAATAATCTCCTTATCAAACCAATTTATTTTATTGGTAAGATGATTTAACTCCTCATCTATTAATTTTATCTACTTAGCAGCTACTGCCATCCAATTTTATTATCTACTATGCTGATTGGATGCGCTGCTAAGTAGATTTTATGGGCTACTAAGTTTTTACTAACTTTATTGATTATCATTTATTTATCTACTTATGTTAAATTTTTTATTAAAAATATTTTTGTTGATATAAATGTGGTAATTATATTTGCAGCGGGGTTCTTTATCACCCCTACTAAGAAAACGCAATTTACTACTAATAATTTATATCAACTAAAAAAATGGCAAAGAAGGAAAAAAAACGGGATTATAACTTTAGCGATGCTACTTTAAGTGGCCTCTCAAATCAATTTTTGGCTTACGCAGCACGTGATACGGGTGACTTAACCCCAAGGGGCTATACCCCAGCAGATGCTACCAATATGAATGCTAAATTAGTGACCTTCAATGGGCTTTTGCCCAATAGCTATTATGTTGGGCAGATTACCGATGCTGTTGCTGATAAAGACGCAGCACGTGGGGAGCTTGAATTAGCAATGGATGCCATCATCTCACGCGTGGTGCAGGTACACGGATATGATAATACGCAATACACACAATTTGATGTGGCTGGCTACTCTGGTTTTAGTGATGACCAATTAGTTTCTGCGGCTAACAGAGTGCATACCATTGGTTTATTAATCTATGCTAACTATAGCGCACAGGGTATGACGCAGGCAATGGTAAATCTCATCACCCCAAAACTTACTGATTTCAATACAAAACTGGCTTTGATAGGCATCAAAGTAAATGACCAAGATGAAGCAACAGATTTAAGGGTAGAAAAAGGGAATGAGCTCTATGCCGATTTGGTTATACTTGCCCGCGCAGGTCAGCAGACGTATAAAAATACCAATCCTGCTAAGCAAAATGATTATGTAATCTATGAAACAACTGCCAGTGGGTTCACCAAAGTAAAAGCATTTGTTGGCGAAACGAAATTAGTGCCTATTGAATTGGTTGCTAATGGTGTATATCATGTTAAATCCAGCGGCGGACCAATGCAAATGGGTACCTGTGCAGATTCCAACGCCCCATTTACGGGTCCTATCCTTGAATTACCAGATGGGTTTAATCAAGAAGTGAATATATCCGAATTTGGAGTGGCTACAGATGGGGTATTAAAGCTTATTAATGCCGGCGGAGTAACTGGGGAGCTGGAAATTAAGCGGGTGAGTTAGCGCGGAGTTCAAAGTTTCAAGTTTAATGTTTAATGTTTGAGGTAGTTTGGTGTTCCAACCTTAAACCTTAAACTTTAAACCTTAAACTATCAACTCCTTATTTCTCTTTCTTCTTCTGATATTTACCATCCTTCCAAAGGCCTGCTTTGTAGTCGCCATCTGGGTAGTAGTAAGTGCCTTCACCATTCATATTGTCTTTTTCCCACATGCCTGTGTACCTCTCACCATTGGGGTAGAACATACTGCCAAAGCCAAAGAAGTCGCCGTCTTTAAATTCGCCTTCGTAGCGTTTGCCATCAGGGTAGTAGTACACGCCATTGCCGTTGAATTTATCTTTCCTGAAAAAGCCATCGTACTTTTTGCCATCAAGAAAGGTGTAAATTCCTTTGCCGCAAAAATCTCCTGCTAAAAAGCTGCCTTCATAAAAGGTATTATCAGGGTATGATATTTTGCCTTTGCCATCAAATTTATCAAATTTAAATTCGCCTTCATACTTCTTACCTCCGGGGAATACCAGCACTCCCTTGCCGTGGAAGTCATTATCCTTAAACTCGCCTTCGTATTTTCTGCCATCCGTAAAAGATAATTTACCAAAGCCGTTGTATTTATCTCCTCTAAAGTTGCCTTCGTATTTTCTGCCTTCATCAAAGGTCATTACACCAAAGCTATCTCGCACATCATCTCGCCAAGTTCCTACGTATTTATCTCCATTAGCCCATATCATAGTGCCTTGTCCATTGAAGTCGCCTTCTTTAAATTCGCCTTCATATTTTCTGCCATCAGGGTATGAGTAAGTTCCTTTTCCATTTTGTTTGCCATTAACATATATGCCGCTTAGTACCCTGCCGTTGGCAAGTATCATTACGCCTTGTCCGTTTTGCAAACCATCCTTCCAGGCGCCGGTATATTTATCACCATTTGCCCATATCATAGTGCCTTGTCCGTCTCTTTTACCTACCTGCATTTCCCCGTCATATTTGCTGCCATCAGGGTACACTTTTGTTTCTTTGTTTTGTGCAAAAGAGGCTGCCGAGATGTTTAAAAGCAGGATGAATAGATAAATTTTTTTCATGTTTTGTTGTTTATTTTTTATTATGATTTTTAAGAACTTTAAGTTTTAAAATGGCGAAGTTAATTACTTTATGATAAATCAAAATTTGGATGGCTGCAAAATGCAAAGCACCAACCCCTATGGGTTGGTGCTTTGGTGCATTAATATCTTATAAAAACCCTGAGGTAATAAAACCCTTAATGGTTTGTTGAGGTGGTAATTGTTTGTTTCTCTCTTTTTTCAATGAGTGCTCCATCTTTCCAGATTCCGTATTGTTTGTTGCCATCAGTATAATAGTATGTGCCTTCACCGTTGATGTTGTCATTCTCCCAACTGCCAGAGTATTTCTCTCCGTTTTTATAGTACATAGTTCCTTTGCCAGAGAAATCACCGTTTCTAAATTCACCTTCGTAGCGTTTGCCATCTGGGTAGTAGTAGGTTCCGTAGCCGTTGAATTTATCCTTTTTAAAGTAGCCAATGTATTTTTTTCCATCTGCAAATACGTATGTTCCTTTGCCAGAGAAATCACCTTCCAAAAAGTCTCCTTCGTAATATGATTTATCAGTATAGCTTAGTTTACCGTGGCCATCAAATTTATCAGCCTTAAAATTCCCCTCATACTTTTTGCCACTACTATAGGTAAATACCCCTTTGCCATTGAAATCATTCTTCTTGAATTCGCCTTCGTATATATCTCCATTTGCATAGGTGAGTTTACCCTTGCCATCATAGTTATCATCTTTATAGTATCCTTCGTATTTTTTGCCGGTGGCAAATGTCATAACACCGAAACTATCTTTTACATCATCTTTCCAAGAGCCAGTGTATTTATCACCATTGCCCCATACCATTGTTCCCTGCCCATGGAAGTCTCCGTTTTTAAAATCACCAGTATATTTTCTTTTATCAGGATAGGTGTATGTACCTTTTCCGTTTAGCTTACCTTCTCGGAATTCACCTTCTAGTATTCTGCCGTTAGCTTTGGTAAGTAATCCTTTGCCGGATTCAGCATCGTTATTTCATTCACCTGTGTATTTATCACCATTAGCCCAGGTCATAGTACCTTGGCCTTGGCGTTTGCCGTCCTTCATTTTCCCCTCGTATTTGCTGCCGTTAGGGTAAGTTAAGGTTTCTGTAGTTTGTGCATATGTAATAAATGCAATACTAATTGAGAACATAAATAAAAATAGCTTCTTCATAAATAAATTAATTTTAAATTTTAATGCTACAAAACTATGTTCGTTAATTATGATGTTTTATATCAATTTATCCCAAGTTCTTACATGGTATCTTACTCAAACTGCTTATACCATTTATCAAAAAGCTTTTGTTGTCTATCCCCCAAACCCTTCACCTTAGCTTTTACCACCTTTATTGATTTCTCCATAAAAAGCCTTTTGGGGTTTTTAGAATAAAACAGGTCAGCATAGGAAATTATCTTCTCTTCTATGGTTTCGCAAAGCATATCCCGCTGCGGCAATAGTAATTTATTTTTGATGATTTCATCTTTGGTTAATCCACCAACACCAATATGGTTCTCCGCTATTTTAGCATGCAGGGGCAAGCCCTCCGCCTCAAGAATCTTTCTACCCTCTATTATATGTTGTATGTAAGGGAGCTCACCAAGGCAACCAATCTTTATTGATTTAACTTTTATAATGCCTATGTCATGCAGCATACCCGCCTCTTCTATAAACCGAATTTGTTCTGGCTTTAATTTTAGCTTTTTAGCAATCTTGATGGCTTTGGCCGTAACAAGCGTTACGTGGGGTACATAAATTCTGTAAGCCAATGAATATACAGGTATGTGGTTTTGAATAATTTTAAAATAATCTACTTTCTGCATGTGTGGGATTTAATACTGCAAATATTAACAAAAGAGATATAAAAAAGAAAGGCAGCTTTTTGGGCTGCCTTTCATAAATTAATATAATTTCTAAACTAAATTATTTGATAACACTTAAGCGCTGATTAGCTACTTGGTCACCAACTTTTAAAGTTACCATATACATACCTTGAGCAAGGTTAGAGGTATTTACATCAAGGTTGTAGTTACCTTCTGTTAATGTTTTACCATCAGCAATAGTAGCAACTTTTTGACCCATCATATTGTAAACTTCTAAGGTTACTGCTTTATTACCTTTTACATTAAAGTTAACAGCAGTTTGCCCAATGGCAGGGTTTGGATACATCTCAAATTTGTAATCGTTATTGGCATTAGCAATTGAAGATGCTTCATCAAGATTGATTTGGTCAATCCACATAGCATTACCTCCATCACCAGGGATACCAGAAACTTTTACTAATACGCTTTTGCCTTTGTATTTAGCCATGTTTACACCTACCCAAACATATTCGCCAGATTTAGGAACATATAGAGCATTAGCAGCAGTTGGTTTTCCAGTTTCAGTACAAGTAACATCACTGATTTTTTTCCAGTTTACACCACAGTCTTCAGAAACTGCAACCTGAATAGTAGGGGCTGTGCCACCGTAGCTTCCGCTTGCAGATACATTACCTTTATCAGAATAAGCATAAAAATAAGTAAGCATAGGAGCTTGAATATTTGAGAGGTCAGCTTCTCCAAAAAGAATATCACCTGGTAAACCAGCAACATTCCATGAACTATGAATATTGAAAAGAACTGCACCTTTAGAGCCATCTGCACCAATGCCAGTTGTGGTTCCAACTAACATTGATACTCTTGGATTCTGAGTTAAATCAAACGCAAAGTTTGCAGGCATAGTACCATCAAACCCACCTAATACAGATGTAACAGCATTTTTAGCAAAGCCAATTCCCGTTAAACCATAGTTGTCGTTTGATTCGTCAGTATCAAATAAGCTATCATTATTTACATTTTTAAAACCAGTAATGTTTAGGTTATAGTAACCGCCAGATGTAAGAGTAATATCACCCCAATCCATAGTTGTTTTTGCGCCTTTAGCCAAACTACCTGTAAATGTTTTGGTATAGTCAGTACCATTGATATTAGCTGTGATATCAAAAGTTGTAATAACGTTTGACATATTATTTACCACCTCAACTTTAGGATGAAGTGAAGCAACACATAAACCAGTTGGTGTAGCAGTTTGATTGCTTAAAGCCAAATCTGTTTTCAAAGCCGCATCAAAATCTACAGGTGCTTCTCCACCTGAAAGAATATTTCCTTTACCTTCTGATACAAATGCAACAACAGTTAATTTATTGAATTTAACGTCAATACTTTTTAGTTGTGCAGGTAAAGTAACTTTATAAGTTTTAGAGGTTAATTGACCTTTTCTTGTAGAATCTACTGCATCACCAAAGTCAGCGGAGGTAAGCAACATACGCAAAACGTGATTATGCTTATATAATTTTTTACCATTAACGGTTACCCAATTGGTTGGGTTATAATTTCCGTAATCTGATTGTGGACCTAAGATACCATCTTCCAAAAGATAAACGGTAAGATAGTTAGTTGCTTTAGGGCTATTAGCAGTATAATAAACTTCAACATCCGCAGTAAGCTCTCTTGTTTTTGGGTCAATAGTAGCTTTAACACCAATGTTTACAGGGCTTGTTTGGCTAGTTATTTTACCAGCTTCACCAGTCCATTGACCTCTGTCGCAAGCGTAAGTACTACCTTGCATAACGGTGTTAGGGGTAACTCTGTTTACCATTCCTTTTGGGTATCCACCACCACCAGTATAGCCATCAATAGCATCACCCGTAGAAGTACGGAAATCGGGCTCACCAGCACCTGGAGTTGCATATCCACCAGAGTGGATATTAACCAAAATGATTTTGCCGCTATTTGCTGCAACTAAATCATTGGCTCTTTTGTGTCCATCAGGGCAATAACCGCAGTGTATGCCAGTGAACTCTTCAAGTATCACTTTCTTGTTTTCAGAAGAAGTGCTTACAATTTTTTGGGCATTCATCTGCATTGCAATAAATGAAATAACGCCCAAAAGTAAAACTTTTTTCATAATTTGTGTGTGTTTGTTTTTTGTTAATTTGGCTGCAAGTTAAGAATAAGTATAAAAACAAAATAATTTTTTAATTTTTTTTTCGTTGGGTATCGCTTTGCGAGTTGTTGCCAAAAAATTTTCATCTTAACATTTAACTTAAAATAATAAACTACTTTTGCTAAATGAAAAGATACTATCCTTTCAAGATTGAATTTAAAATTGCCTCTCTGGGGCTTCTATTGGTGGTTTTCTTTACCTCTTGCCAAAAAGAAACTATCATTCATGAGAACGCTACTGTGCATAAAGATACCACTATCAGTGGGAATAAGGCACCGATTTATGACGGGGTAAGTAGCCTCCAAATCCAAACCTATATTAACAGGATGTATATAGATTTGATGGGCAGAAAACCTACAGATACAGAATTGAATTCCGGTTTCAATACACTAAAAGCAAATCCTCACTCTGATGTTTTGAGGGAAACTGTCATCAACACCCTTTTAAAAACGGATGCTTATTATAGGAGATTTTATGATTACATAAGTGATAAACTCATCAACGGGGCGGATAGTGCTGACATCTCTGAGAGGATTTATATTTATAAATATCTGCTTGGCAACTACACAAAAACAGGAGAGAAATACTATGTAAATTATCTGAACATAGAAATTAAGAATCTGCAAAGCCTGATGAATTGCACTGATAATTATAAACAGAAAAAGTTTGGGATTGATAGCGTTTATAATTTCTTTTTGGTGAGTTATTTTTATGACCAGATTAATATGGGCAACGAAAATTTTGTGAAGGCTTGTTTTGAAAACCTCCTCTACCGCGACCCCACCAAAGAGGAATTGCGTTACGGAAAAGATATGTATGATAACAAAGCCGGAATCCTTTTCAGGGAAACAGGCATTTGTAAAAATGATATTATTAAAATCATCACTAAGCAAGATGAATTTTACCAAGGATTGGTGATTGACGCCTATCTTTCCTTCCTTTTGCGGAAACCCAACACAGCAGAAATTTCTGTGGATGCTAAAGAATTGATAGCATCAAAACGATTAGAAAATTTAAGAATCAAACTACTAAAATCTAAGGAATATGCGGGCTTTTAAAAGAAATATCCTCTTAGCTTTTTTGTTGGCTTTTGTTTTTGCTTCTTGCAAAAAAGAAACTACAGAAAAGAAACAAACGATTGTTTATGACAATGTGATTTATCATGTGGATACCATTCCTGTTTATAAATCGGCAGCAGAAAAGACAAGACAAAAAACAGCAAACCAATACTATTCAATTCTGTATTCTGATTTATTTCAAAAATCAATACCTAGTAAAGAATTGGCTGACCTCACTCAACTAAGCTTAAGTATTGGAGATAAAAAATTAGTGAATGAGATGATGATTAAAAACTACCTCATCACTGCTATTATCCCAACAGATGCTGAGATGCGAAAGGACATTGATAAATTTATCAACCTTACTTATCTGAAGTTTTATCTGCGCAAACCCACACAATTGGAATTGTATTTTTTTAGAGATATGATTACCAATGACACCAAAGTTACCCCAACAAATATCTATACCTCTTTCACACTTTCAAACGAATACTTATACTACTAAACCCATGAAAAGGAGACAATTTATAAGAACCTCTGCCCTTGCTGCTGCAGGAGTTGTTGTTGCGCCATACATCCTCCCAAGTGGGAGGTTATTTGCCGCGACAGGTACGCGCTTAGTGAACCATGTGGTCTTTGTTCTTTTTGGTGGTGGGTTGAGAATTCAGGAAACTGCACTGCAACAATATTTAGCCAATCAGGGGTTGGCAACACAAGGAAATATCCTCCCTAATTTATTTTCTGGGGCGCAACCTTCTACCAATTTAGTATATAGCAAATGGACTCCTGCCCTCAGCAAACCATTAGCTAGCTATGGAACTTTGTTTAAGGAAATAAGTTATAAAACAGGCCCTACAGGTCACTTTAATGGGCATACTGTTGCCATGACGGGAAACTACACTAACACTCAATTAGACTTAAGAATTAACCCAGACTCACCTACTGTTTTTGAGTATTACCGCAAACATACTGACCCCGCAAAAAGTGCAATAAATGCATGGTGGCTCTCAGAAGGTTTAGGCCCATACACCGCATTAAACTATAGCCGTCATGCAAATTATGGTGCTGACTTTGGTGCCAATTTTCTTAGCCCTGTAACTACTTTTATTGGGCAGGGAAGCAAGTTGGCAAACACTCCCGACTTCCAGGCGGATGATGTTTTGAGGATAGACAAAGCACTAAATTTTTTGGATAATAGCTTTGACAAAGCAGGTAAAAATTTACCGGGTATTGTAAATAGTGAGGCTGACAAAATCAAGATTGAACAGTTTATAAAAGATACCATTAACAGAACTCAGCAAAGTAAAATAAATTTTGCTTTGCCATCAGGGGTTAATCAAAGTGAGCTTACTGGAGACCTGCTAAATATCACTTATTCATGGGAAGTGATAAATGCTTTTGAACCAGAATTGATGGTAGTAAATACTTTTAATTCGGACATCTGCCACTCTGATTTTTCATCATACATACAGAATATGCATAAGGCAGATTATGGGGTAGGTTGGCTATGGAATAAAATCCAGAATCACCCAAAACTAAAGAATGATACCATCATGATTTGTATGCCAGAACATGGCAGAAATGATGTTGCCAATAACCTCTATGACAGCAATGGATTAAAGGCTTATGACCACACATCAGATGATAACTCAAGACGTGTTTTTGCTATTGTTGCGGGTCCTTCTTCCGTTGTAAAACAGGGGCAGGTTTTGGGTAGTGCAGGCAGCCCTGCCGGTGAAACTATTGACATCATCCCTACCATTGCGCACATTTTAGGTTTTGAGAAAGACATCCCAAGCGGTATGCTTGGCGGCAAAGCTTTAACGGCAGCTTTTAATTAATTTTCAAAGATGAAGAAAAAACAATTATTCTTCTTTGCAATTATTGGATTTGCCATTGCGGTTGCCTGCAATAAAAAGGAAACTGTTGATAAAGGAACTACCAAAGGCACATTGCCCATCAACCCTTATGACACCATTCACCCAACCTATCGCCCACCTGTAGATGTGAAATTGGATACCTCTACCATTGCCGGATTACATGCCTATATCTTTAGTAAAAAATGTGCAATGCCAGCCTGCCATGATGGTGCTTTTGAACCTGATTTCCGCACTGTGGAATCTTCTTACAACACCCTTGTTTACCATAAACCCGTAAAATATGATTGGGCAGGGAAACGCTATAGTTACCGTGTTTATCCATTATTGCCTGATAGCAGTTGGCTGCATGTGCGGGTAACTACTGACGATAAAGTTTTGGGAAGAATGCCTCTTTATGCTAACGCCCTTACCCAAAAAGAAGTGGACGCTATAGACCGTTGGATTAAAAATGGGGCAAGAGATTTTCTTGGAAACTCACCTGCCATCCCAAACTATGAGCCGACCATTTATGGTGTTTATGCCGAGTTGCCTGATGCCAAAAATTACAGGGTAGATACCATAAGAGGCAAGGTGCCCATCTATCCTTTTTACATCCCCAAAAACACAAACGTAACCATGTACTTCTGTATTTACGATGACAAAACATTGCCCTATTTTTTAACTTATAATAAGATAAAATTCTCCACCTCTCCCACAGATTTTAGCAATGCAATAACCAAGGATTTAACCTTTCTCACAACACCAGTTACCTTGCCTGTATATAATAATGTGAAAGTGCCTTTTTACTTTTCTATAAAGATAAACACCAACCTCTTTAAGCCTGGAGATTTAGTATATATGCGCTATTATGTTAAAGATGCTGACCATAGTTCGCCATCCGAATTACCGGCAAATGCTTATCTCATGCAATCCTATTTTTCATTTCAAGTTGGGAATTAAAACATTCACGCAATCCCGAAACTTCGGGACTTTAACTGCTTAGAAAACCTGATATTATTATGAGAAATAAAATTAACCCAAATACAGATAAATTGACATCGGAGTACAAGTCCCCTTCAGGGGATTTAGGGGTATTAATTTTTACCCTTTTTCTCTTAAGCATTTTGCTAAACTCCTGCACAAAAGAGGAGAAAACCATCAACACAGAAACGGATAAAAAACCTGCCCCTAGCATTACCCCAACTATTAGTTTGCAGTCTGTCAATCCAACCACAGTAGTACAGTTTAAAGACTCCATCATATTCAATATTAAATATAATGATGGTGATGGAGATATTGGTTTTGCAGAGGCTGATAGCAACACTCTTTACCTTACCGATACAAGAAAAAATCTCACTGAGGAATACCATATTGCGCCTGTTGCACCTATTGGCGTTAAGATATCTGTAGAGGGTATTTTAAGAATAAAACTTGAACACACGATACTACTTTCAGGTACTACTCAAGAAACAACTACCTACACAATAAAGTTGCGTGACCGTAGCGGACATTTTAGTAATCTTATCACCTCGCCAACTATTACGGTCAATCCATAAAATCTTCAGGATTCTAAAGTAGTTTTATCTCTCCAAAATCAATCCCATTCATGCACTTAAAATGACCTTTGGGGCAGCTATCAAAACCAATTTTGCTACAAGGGCGGCAGCTAAGGTTTTCAACCTCTAAAATTTGAGATTGTGCTGCTAAGTCCTTATGTTTTTCACCATAATAAGGGTACATACCAAAGGCTGGAATGGTGCTTCCCCAAATTGAAATGATTGGTTTTTTAAAAGCGGAAGCAATATGCATAAGACCGGTATCATGGGTGATGACGATGCCGGCATTCTTTACCAATAAAGCAGATTGGTTGAGGTTAATTTTACCACAATAATTGATGATTTTTTCTGGAAATAAAGAATTGAGCTTCTCCCCAATTTCAATTTCTTCTTTGCCGCCAAGTAGCACAATATTATGGTTGATGTTTTTGCAGAGTTCTTCAAGCTTATTAAAGGGTAGGCGCTTAGTGGCGTGCTTAGCTCCAAGCACAAGGGCTGTATATTTCCCATGCTCATGGGGCGGGTTAAAATCATAGATTTCATTTTGCCAGATGAAATAATCCAACCCATGTCCATCATTGGTAATTTGTAGTTTGGCAATGCCATCAAAAAAGCGGTTAACGATATGTTTGTTGGGCAGTAGATGGAGTTTCAAATTCACTTTTATCCATTTGGCAAAATTGATTTTATCAAAAGAAAAAGAAGGTTTTCCCAAAGCTCTTTTAACCAAAACAGAACGGAGGTTTTTGTGCAAATCAATTACGTAATCAAAGTTTTCTGCTTTGAGGTCAGGGAGCATTTCCTTTACCTCATGCTGCATTAAATGGAACTTATCAATGTACGGATTACCAGCCAGCACAGGGTGAAATTGCACTTTGGTGAGGTAATGAATTTCGGCATCTGGGTATTTATTTTTGATGCAACGGATAACAGGTGTTGTAAGCACAACATCCCCAATGGAACTAAACCTGATGATTAAAAATTTCATAAACTAAGGGTTCTTTTACGGTTAAAAATTTCTGTGATTTCGTGGAGGGGCTTGGTGTTTAAAACCATCTCTTTAGTAACCCCAGCTTTGCGTGCTGTGAGTACACCAAAATACATAAAGTCTATTTGGTCATCATCATGCGCATCAGGGTTGATGGAAATCATCACACCTTTATCCATACAGTATCTTAACCAAGTCCAGTCAATATCCATACGGCGTGGGTTGGCATTTAATTCCATCACTACACCATTGGCAGCGCAGGCATCAATTATCATTTTATGATTAACAGGATAGGCTTGCCTTTGCAAAAGCAGCCTGCCCGTCATGTGCCCAAGGATGGTGGTGTAGGGGTTTTCAATGGCTTTGATTAATCGCTTAGTGGCTGCGGCTTCCGTCATTTTTAAATTGGAATGGATGGAGGCAACCACAAAGTCAAATCGCTTTAAAATATCATCTTCATAATCCAATTCTCCAGTGTTGAGGATGTCGGATTCAATCCCTTTAAACAGTATAAAATTATTGTAAGTTTTGTTGAGTTCGTCAATCTCCTCCCATTGTTTAAACACATTATAAGGTTGCATTCCCTTGGCATAAAAAGCAGATTGGGAGTGGTCGCTAATCCCGAAATATTCATAGCCTTTGTCAATGCAATAGTTCGCCATTTGGCGTACTGTTTTTGCCCCGTCACTATAAGTGCTGTGGTTGTGAAGGCAACCCATAAGGTCAGCATTTTTAATGATTTTGCTTTCGTGAATTCCATGCATCACATCAAACTCATCCAGCCCTTCACGCATCTCAGGGATGATAAAAGGGAGATTGTTTTTTAAATAAATCTCACTCTCTGAAGACACATTTTTATAGGTTTCAGGATTGATTTTTTTAAGGTGTTGTGCATGACCTGTAGTTTCAAATAACCTCCCTACCCAATCTTTATAATTGCTTGTATAAAAATTAACTGGCATCCCCAAACCAATAGTTTTTATTTGATTTTTTTCTTTCTTTAACACATTAGTTTTCTCCACCAATTCATCAAGATTAAAGTCTTCATCCACCTCTATTAAAAACTCAATCTTATCCAGCACTGGGCATTTTCTGCGTATGCCACCTGTTGGTTCTATGCGTTTTATTTCAGGTAAATTTTTGATGGCATCAATAATAAAATCCGCTTCTATTTCTGCCTCCATATAAAGGCATTTGCCAAGGCTCTCAAAATAAAACTCCAATACCTCTTGTATGTTCTCCTGAGTTTTTGCCCCGAACCCTTTTAAGTCTTCAAGCAATCCCTCTTTGCAAGCATCAAGGGCTTCATCCGGTGAAGTAATATCTAACTCCTTCCACATTTGGGTTGCTTTTTTGGCACCAATGCCTCTTATGTTTAATAAGATTACCACACCTTTGGGGGTGGTTTGCAGCAGTTGGTCAAGCTCATCATAGCTACCACGTTCTTTTATTTGCACCAGCTTTTTTACCAGAGTTTTTCCAATGCCATCTACCTTTTCCATTTGCTCTTCTGTGAGTGAGAGAATCGGTGTGTGGAATTGTTTTATCCGTGTGGCGGCATTCTCATAGGCTTTGGTTTTAAAACTATTTTCCCCATGCAGCTCCAGCAGTTGCCCACCCAACTTTATCATACTTGCTATTTTGCGATTATTCAGTTCCATGGCAGCAAATTAAAATAAAAAAAGGGAATCTTACGGGATTCCCTTTTTTAGCCAAACATAACACATAAAAATCTACACTATCTTATTGAAGCAATTTACCGTTATTATAGGTTTCGGTTTTGGTTTGTGTACCTGCTTCATCATAATATTTCCAAACGCCGTGCTTATTGTCTTCACGGTATTGCCCTGATATTTTCAGCTTCCCACTTTCATAATAATAAAAATACGGACCTTGTTTTACTTTGCTGGCAGCACCTTTATCAGTAGGGTTGCTGGGGTCAAACTTCATACTGGATTTAAATTGATAAATCTCTTTTAGTTTGGTTTTGTTTTTATCATAATATGTTTTGCCACTGGCATCTGGTTGTTGCGCAAAAGCAACAGCGGCACAAAACAAAACAGCAGATAAAAGGGTGATAGTTTTTTTCATAATTGTATTAATGATATTGGGCAGTTTCCAAATATGTTGCCAAAGGTGATAGGGAAGATATCTCTTTGTTTTTCCACTAGACTTTAACCTAAAAAGATCAGTAGAAATAGAGTAGTAAATCTTCAACCCCAAACAAAAAACCCCCACCAAATGGTGAGGGTTCCTTATTAAAATTTGTTATTACTTTATTGTTTAATAATCTTTGTACTCACTGTGGTTTCTGCGGTAGAATAGTTCAATAGATACATCCCTTTTGGCAAGGATGAAACATCAACAGAAAAGAAATTTTCTCCGCCAATAATATTATATGAAAGCACTACCTTGCCAGTGATATCCTGTACTCTGATCACACCGCTTTTAGTGGGGTTATTAAATTGGATATTCAACAGATTGCTTACAGGATTTGGGTAGGTTGCCATCCCATTAGTTTTCAAGATTTCTTCAATAGAAACCGTGCTATAGCCATAGGCAACTTTAAATATATTTTGCAACCGCTTAGCCTGCTGGATTTGCAATTCAGATGTTACTACATCCTTATTGGCATTAAAGGTTTTGTTCCACTTAACAGCCATTATAAAAGTTGCTTTTGGGTATAGCACATATACCGCCTCCCTCTTTAAAGATTTATCAGCATGATAGGTGGATGAATCAACAAATAAATCAATGTATTTAACCCCTGCCCATTGCTCTGTAGTTTCAACATTTTTTAATGTATCGGTAGTATAGGTTCTAGTGATTCTGCGGTTTTGAAGCCATTGGCTACTGGTGCTATCATAAAGATAATCTACATAGGATATATATTTACCACCCCCCACTAACATTGCAGAATTACTGAAATAGGAGGTTAAGTCAAAGATAGCAAGCACAGGATTCACCTGAGTGGCATCAAAAACCTTCCAGCTTATCCCTGCAAAACTATCCACTGCTCCTTGGGTATTACTAACAATTACGGCATCACTTATTTTGCCTGAGGTATAGTAATATGTATGTTGTTCATCCACTATAAATTTATTAGCAGCGCTATCCCAATGGGTAACCTGCGCGCCAGAGACATTGCCAGAGCCGTTATAGGTATACACATTTTTATCCTGACTTTTTACTGCCCAATTGCTGCCCACTTTTATTTCTGTTTTAGCGCCTTCATAGTTTCCTTTGCTATCATAGTTATAAGATATTTTTTTGTCATCAAGCCAGGCAGAGCCACTCCACATTTGCGTGAGTTCTTCGGTTACTTGGTCCTTGGCATTAAGGGTTCTTAGCACCTTAGATGAATCCGTCCACACACCACTTACTTTGTTTTGATGCACCTCAGTAGTTGCCATAAAATTTACCCCAGCGATATTAAGCACACCATTTATGCTTCTGCCAGAGGTTTCTTTTTTAATGCCCGTACCAATAGATTTATCTTTTTGTTTGCCATTAGCCAAGCCATAGCCCACAAAATTATCCGGTATGCTGCCGGTGGTGTAGTTCAGCGTGCCTTTGCCACTGGTATCCCACTTTTGGCTGGTGGTATCCCAGCTAAAAAAAGCAAGGCTTGTGATTTTACCTGCACCCATACTTTGGGTAGCAGTGATAATGTAGGGTTTCCCCATTTTGGAGAAATTAACTCCATTAGGGGCATTGAGTTTTAATTGGGCATTTGCCGCAAAAGCAAATAAGCCAACCAAAGTGCTGAGCAGTAAAAATTTTCTTTTCATGTTTGTAGATTTAGTTATTTAGGCAAAGATAGATTAGAAAATGTTAAGATTAAAAGATGTAAAAAAGGATTGCAAATCCCGACCAGCGGAAAAATTTCCGCCACCCACCTAAAACTGCTATGCCCCCACCAAAAACTGACAAAGTTGCCGGGAAAAACACAACTGGGCTTGAGAAAAACACAACTGGGCAAGGAAAAATGCCAATGTGGCAGAGGGAAAGCATAACTGGGCACAACAAGAAAATAACTGGGGGCGGGGAAACTACAACTGCCATTAGGAAAAAGCTAACGAGGCAAGTGAAAAGCACAACTGGGCTTGCCACCCCAAAAACAGTACTTGCACAAACCTCAAAAAGTATCACGCTGGTCGGGATTTAATTAATCCCGTCCTTTTTACTGTAAGGATTTGTAATCAGTTTTAAATAAACGCCCCAGTTTGTCATACCCCAATAGTCTGTGTTTATAACGCATAACACAACAGCCTTTTCAATCCTACTTCTCATTCACCCCATCCCGCTGGCAGCAGGCAGGTAGTTTATCATACGCCTTTTTATTTGCCTTCACCTCATCGGCATCATACCCCACTTTGGCAATGGCGTTTTTTATTTTTTCGGGGGAGGTTTTATCCTTTTTGTAATACACGGTTACCACTTTTGTTTTCATATCAAGGTTGGTGGATTTCACGCCCTTTTCGTAGCTCAATGCACCTTCAATTCTTTCTTTGCAATCATTGCAAATGGCGGTGGTTTTTATTTTAATGCTATCCATCCCCGCTTTGTTTTTTTGGGCAGATAGTAGCAGTGTTTGCAATATCAATAATGTAGTAATGATAAGAGTTTTCATGATGTTGTATTTATTGTTTTTTGTTAATCTATAATTTTAAATCTGAGGCCTGCGTAAATTCTTCTGCCATCTACTGGGCCCCAAATCATGGAGGCATCAAAGTAATTGCTAAAGGGTTTTTCGTAAGCCAGTATTGGGTTGGGCTGGCGGTAATCCAATAGGTTTTCTGCCCCCGCAAAGATTGACCAATTCTTGAAATTTCGCGTTACTTGCAAATGGAAAATCCAGTAAGCAGGAGAACGGTAATTTAATTTATACTCCATAGGGTTGGTCTCTGTACTGGGTATTCTGGAGCTGCCAAACCAAAGGGCAGTGCCATCAAAAATCCACTTTTTAAATTGGGTAGCATAGCTGGTAGTAAACAAAAATCTTTGCTTGGGCACAAAAGGTTTATCCAGCAATTTGCCATTGTAAGTGGTCTTTACTTCATAGTATTTCCATGCTGTGCGCAACTCCAGATTTTTAATAGGGCTAAGGCTCACCTCTGCCTGAAAGCTATTGGCGTAAGATTGCCCCGCCAAATTATAAATCATAATTTGTTGCGGACTTTGTTCCAAATCAATCACCGTTTGTTTCTCAAAAAAAGTATAAAAATAATCTATACTGATGAAGCCTTTCCTCTTACCAAAGTTGATGTTTTGGGTAAGGCTACCGCCGCTGTTCCATGAGACTTCTTGTGTGGGTTTATCCAAAATATAGAGTTGCCTGCTGCTTGCCCACACTGTCTGGTTTTCTGTAAAAATATGTGGGGTACGGTATCCTTTGCCAGTAGATAAACGCAGCGTTAAATTCTCATAAGGAGAATATTTCAAATGAATTCTTGGCGTGAAAAAGAATCCATAGTTGTTATGATAATCCCCTCTCAGACCACCAACAGCAATAAATTTTGTGCTTGATAAAAAAGTATATTCCCCAAAAATACCCGGGATATATTCTTGTGTTTTGTAAGTAGAATCTTTACTGCTGATATGTGTTTTCTCCTCCAAATCATCCACAGAAAAGCTGCCACCAAACTTATACAAATGGTGGCTGCCCAATTTATTTTGGTGGATTACATTTCCGTAAAACTGTTTCTGCAAACCATTATAAGTATTCAACCCAAAGTAATTGTTTTGGGTGTGGTGGGTAACATTAAATTGTATGCCTGTGGATTTATCAGTACTGCTTTCTGAGAGAAAACCAATCTTAGAAAATGCTTCCCAACGCTGGGTATTAGCACCAATTCCATAATGGTTGGTGGTGAGTTTATCTGCCATCGGATTAAAGTTTACTTGCCCACCTTGCCTATCTTGGTGCAACCCTTCCACACCAAATTGCAACTCTAGTTTCTTGCCATCAAAATACTCCCATTTGTTCAGGAAATTATATTGATTAAAAAGAGGGGCATCCAAAAAGCCATCTTTATTTCTATCATTTTTTACAGGTAAAAAACTACCATGCAGCATAAGATTGGTAGCCAGTTTCCCATTAATTATTTTGGTAAGGTAGGCGTTGGCTTCTCCTCTTCCCATTTCGTCAGCATATAAATACGCAAATAGTTTTTCGGAGTCAAACGGCTTTTGCAATTCCACATTTATCTGCCCTGCCATAGATTCAAAACCATTTACTACTGAGCCCGCCCCCTTGGTAATTTGTATAGATTGTATCCACGGCCCGGGGATATAACTGAGTCCATAAGTATTGGCAATCCCTTTAAGTGTGGGGATATTTTCTTGCAGTATCTGTGTATAAACGCCATCTAATCCAAGCATCCGAATTTGCTTAGCACCCGAAACTGCATCACTATAATTTACATCCACAGAGGCATTGGTTTCAAAGCTCTCAGAAAGGTTGCAACAGGCAGCCCTGCGTATCTCGCCAGAAGTTATGGTTTGTTGGTATTCCACTTTGGAATATCCAATTCCTGTTTTCTCTTTTTCTCCTTCTATCAACACCGTTTTTTGTTCCACTCCTTTCTGCAAAACAAAATCAATTTTAGTTTGATTTATTACATTTACACTATCAGAAGTAAAGCCCATTAATGATGCTTTTAGGTAATAAGGATACTGTGGCGGAGGTGCAATTTTATAGTAGCCCACACTATCTGTAAGGGCAAAGATGGTTGTGCCTTGCCAGAACACCACCGCATTGTATAGGGGTAAATTCCCTGTTTTTGTGCTTTCATACACATGCCCCTCTATAGATTGAGCCTGTAGCCGAAGCCCAAAACTCAGGAGAGTTAGTATAATAATTATTAATAATTTTTTCATTGATGTTTTAAGTAATTTAAGTTGAAACAAACGCCACAACATCCATCAAATAAAGATGGATAATTTACTTAAAATCTATAACCTGAAAGACTGGGAAAGCAAGACAATATCCTTGCTTGTAGGTGGTGAAGAATCACTGAAAAGTTTTGTTGGATTCCCAATTAAAACTAAAGAAGGTATAGGGGTTTTAAAAACTTCTACATAAGAAAAAAACGAAATTGTTTTCGCTGAAATATTGCTCAGAATAGTTTTAGTATCCACCTTAGCATATTTAAAAACAGAGGCACAACAATCATCCGTTTGGGTAGCCTCATCACAATCTGTAACACACCCGTTATCTTCCAAAATAGAATACTCTTTTTCACCACTCATCAGGCAAATATGCTCTGTATAAGGCACACCAATAGTAGCAGTAAGCACTATGGCAATTAGTATGAGAGTGGCAGTATTTTTAAGAAAGTTTTTCACGTAAAAATCTTAAGGCAAAGATAAGGCAAAGCTGGAATCTCATTTTAAAGAAACCTCTCTTTTAGGTTTGCATCAGGCATGCGGCAAGCGTCTCTTTTGCCAAACCATTTATATCTGTTTGCTGCTATAAAATCATACACCCAATTTCGGATGAATGGCGGAACAATTATAAAAACATAAAACAAACTCCAGCCTTTGTTTAAGTGCCTTGCTATGCGCAATGCAGCTGTGGATTTGGTATAGTACTTATCACCCTCCACCAATTTTATGGAGTCCATTTCTTTGGGGTCAAGCCCAAATTTAATCAGCAATTTTTCCGCAACCTCCGATTGCAAAGCGGCAAACTGAAACTTTGCTTTTGGGTCGTGGTCAATAATAAAATTAACACTCCCATTGCAGAGGTTGCACACGCCATCAAAAAGCACAATGGATTTTTCCATATCGTTTCAAAATTACAACCTTATTCTGTTGACAATTTTAGTGGCCGGATAAACTAATTTCGCCATGTGAAAAAGATAGGAATCCTAAGTGATACCCACGGCTATATGGATGACCGTATTCTACATTTTTTGGCGGGCTGTGATGAGATATGGCATGCAGGAGATTGGGGAAATTTTGCTGTGGCAGAAGCCCTGATGAAACTTGCCCCACTGCGTGGTGTTTATGGCAATATTGATGGGCAAGATATCCGACTTACATTCCATGAGGACACTTATTTTATGTGTGAGGAAATGAAGATTTGGATTCACCATATTGGTGGCACGCCGGGCAGGTATTCCCCTGATGTGCGCACAAAAATGCCGCAGATAAAACCTGATATTTTTATCTGCGGCCATTCTCATATTCTCAAAGTGATGCGGGATGCCAAACACAATCTTCTTTACATTAATCCCGGTGCGGCGGGCAAGCATGGTTTCCATAAAGTGCGTACTTTAATTCTTATGGAAATTGAAGGTAAGAAAGTTACTAAAATGAATGCTGTTGAGCTTGGCCCTAGGAGTGAGTTGGATATTGAACCTGTGTAAAGATTACAAGACAGGATTCATACTTTCTGCAAGTAGTTTATCTAGGATGATTTTGATTTCTCTTTTAGAGTTATCATTAAATCCTTTCTTTGTAAAAACAACTTTTCCATCCATAAAGAAAAGAAGTGTTGGTACACTTCTGATACCAAACTCAATAGCCTTATCCATGAATTTATTTGCATCAATTTTTGCAACTATTACCTTGTTAACAAAATCATCTGAGATTTGGGCTATAACAGGGCTAATGATTTCACACCACCCGCATCCATCTTTAGAATAAAAATCCACCAACACAGGTGTTTTTGCATTTAATACTACTTCATTAAAATTTTCTGAGGTTAATTCTTTTGTCATAATTGTTTTTATTTATGTTTAAGAATTAATACCTGTTTTGGGAAATTATCACCCAAAAAATTTATAAAAGCTTGAGCTTGGTTGCTTTCTTCTTTAGCTGCATTTTGCATTTGTTTTTTTGCGTGGTAGCAGTGCCTTTATTTTTCCAACCCATCTTTGCCATAAGGTGGGTCATGGGTTCATTATAAAAATAAATAGACTTTAAAACCAACTGGCAGTTTTCAGTAATCTGAGATAACCACTCATGAATTTGCTCTTCCTTATCCCTCTCAGGTTCTATTTCAAACACGCGGGTTTCGGGTTGTTGGTAACAGGATTCTATGGCAGGATTATATTCTGAAATAATGAGTTTATCATCTCTCAATTTTTTAAGCCACATATTTTTGGCAATGGAATATAAGTAGGTTTTAAGGGTAGCACTAAGTTTAAAATCCGGCTGTTGTACCTTTTGGAAAAGTACAATTTGCGCCTCTTGGAAGATGTCTTTTGCATCTTCATAATTCCCCATATTCTTGGTTACGTAATAGGAAATGGGCTTAAAGAAATCTTTCCTTAATTGTTTAAAAGAGGCATTGTCCCCCGCCCTTAATTGTTGGATGAGTTGATGGTCAGAAATAGTTTGCATTGCAACGAATGAGTTATTACTCTTTATTCCAAAATCTGCAAATTATCACCCATCTGGCTCCGAAAATTATTTATCCAAAAACTGGAAAAAGGTATCACCTCTTAAACCAATACGGGTGGTTTCCAAAGCTATTACTTCGTTAAAAGCAATGTTGCCAAAGTTGGCATTTTGGCCCAGCAATTTTATAAACCAAACTTGCTGCTGTTTGTTGGGTGCTTCCCAAATTATTTTTTCAGAGGGCAGTTGGGTTAGGATTTCCTCAATCAGGCCACCGCGTATTTCGCCATTGCCGCGGAAGATTCCAACATTGCCACCTTCTCTTGCTTCTGCAATTACTTTCCATGAGCCGGCACTAAGTTCCTGTTTCATTAATTCAATCCATTTGTAGGGTGGGATTACAACTTCTGCATCCTTGCTCCCCACTTCTGATAGCACCGTAAAATCTTTGGCAAGGGTGGCAATATATTCACATTTTACCTCTGGGTTTAAGGTTATGGAGCCGTCAGAAACTTCTACGGTAGCCATATTATATTCATCCAATAGCTTTCTGAAATCATCAAACTTATTACGGATAATAAAGGCTTCAAACAAAGTTCCGCCGAAGTAAGGCATCAGCCCGGCTTCTCTATAAACTGCAATTTTTTCTTTGAGATGCGGGGTAACATAGGCAGAGCCAAAACCGAGTTTTATGAGGTCAACATAATCACCACACACAGAACAAAAGTCTTCTGCCTCACGCAGACTCACGCCTTTATCCATCACCATGGTGATGCCGTTTTCGCGTGGCTTTTGTGTACGTTCCGGAATTTGAGAAAGAGAAAAATTCATGCTGCGAAGCTACGTTAGCTTTCGCTTTTTATCCTTTGTATAAGGGCAAGAACTCTAGGATTATGTTCTAATTCCCAAAAATAATTAAAGAGGGATTGGTCAACTTCTTTGTTGGTAGAAAGGGCAAGTTCAAGATAGCCGTCAGCCTCTTTTTCAAAACCATATTCATACATCATACCCGCGTACATCACCAATAAATCAGGGTGGCTACCATGGATAATTACCCCGTGCTTTACCTCAGTAATGGCATCCGGCATTTTATCATTAATATATAAAATGAATATATAATCTTTGAGGTATTGCAGATTATTAGGTTCCAGTTTTAAGGCTTTTAAATGCGCATCCTCAGAGTTTTGCATTTCCTCCATGTGCAGATAGCAACTTGCTAAATAAGAATAATTGCTGGCAGAATTCGGTTCAAATTTTATAGCACCTTTCAGGTAACCCACTGCAATATCAAACCTATCCTCATAATAAAAACTTAAGCCCATCCCAGCCCATGATTCTGCATGTTTTGGGTTTAGCTCTATAGATTTATTATAGTAATCTCTGGCTGAAATATAATCACTCAGCATATTGTAAGAGTTGCCTGCGTAAGAGTAAAGGTTTGCATTTTTAGCATCCAACTGAATGCATTTTTTCCAGCAATCTAAAGCACTTTGATAGTCCTCTTCAATCACATATAAATTCCCAAGATTAAAGTAAGCCTGATAATACTCTTTGCATAAATAGATGGAATTATCATATGCATCTTTGGCTCTTTTAAAATCATTGAGCCTTGTGTAAAGCACTCCAAGATTAAACCAAACGTGGTGGGCTTCGGGGTATTCATCAAGGTATTCTTTGTAATAGAAAATACTGGTTATGGTTTCCTCAATATTGTCATAGCAATAAGCAATTTCATACAATAACTGATGGTTTTGAGGATTGTGTTCAAGCGCTTCTTTCAGACACTCTATAGCAGTTTTGTATTCACCCTTTTTTTGATGGATAAGGGATTTCTGCATCAGTATTTCATCTTTTTGCATCCCATATCCTAGGGCAATATCATATTCCTCCAAAGCCTCTTTATCTCTTTTAAGAAAGGTTAATATGTTTGCCTTTTGCAAATAAATATCATGGTTAGAGGGCTCAAAAATCTGTGCCTTCTCAAGATATTTTAAGGCCTGTTCATGATTCCCTTTTTGCGCAAGCACACTTGATTTACGTACTAAAAAGCAAGAAGAATAAGGATGTTGTTTGGTGGCAGTTTCAATTATTTTATCTGCCTTTTCAAAATTCCCTTTCTGGAAAAAATAATCAATTACCAGTTCATATTCATCTGTTTCAAAAAAGAGATTGCTGCCTTCTTTGGTAGATTTTTCATAAAGCTTTATTAGCTCTATTACCTCTTTTTCGTAGTATTCAAATGAATCATCCATGGGGTAGAATTGTGCACAGCACTTATACAAAGGTTAGCAGGAAATGGCAAACCACCAAAAGATTAGGGTTTTTATTTGTACACAATTGTGGGTTTTTACGCAAAGGCAATAATAATGGTGATAATATGCCTACTTATGTTCAGGAATTTTGAAGTTGTACTTCTTCATGAGGGCAGAGGGCTTTACTTTAATAATCTCCACCTTCATTACAATATCTTTTAATGGGCGGTTATTGCTTTTGTCCTGGGGCTGGTCAGCAATTTTCTCTACCACATCCATCCCATAAACCACCTCACCATATACAGTGTATTTGCCATCAAGGTGTGGCGTCCCCTTTTTGTTATTAACAATATAAAACTGTGAGCCACTACTCCGCATCTCAGGGTTGCCGGTTCTTGCGGCAGCCACAGAACCATACTTATGGCTTATACTTGGTTTTATCTCAGGGTTGATGGTATAGGTCTTCCCTGTTTCATCATCAGGGTAAGTATCTGGTGCTTTGGTATAGGCAGGGCCACCATTACCATCATTGGTGGGGTCAGTGTCCTTTGAGTTTGGGTCGCCACCTTGTATCACAAAGTTCTTTATACAGCGGTGGAAAGTAGTTCCGTTATAAAATCCTTCCTTAGCAAGTTTAAAGAAATTGGCTTTGTGGTTGGGGGTTTCATCATATAGGTATAGATAAATATCCCCGAACTCTGTTGTTATTTTTACTATCTCTACAGTTTTTTCGCAGGCAGAAAAAATGAAGCAGAGCATCACAAAAAGGAAAGAAGTGAAAATGGATTTACGAAGCATAATGAATTGGTTGTTGTTAATGAATGTGCAAATTAAAGCATAGAAATTATTTTATACTTTTAAATTTCCCCAACAATTTATTAACCCTACTTCTTTGCGCCGGCAACCAGATATTTTAATATCAACTCTGCAGTAGCATCATCAATTTTTGCTTTCTTTTGCATAGGTGGAATAATTACTTGCCAACCCTTTTCATTGCGTTCATTGGGCTTGGGCACTCCATGGCATTTGCCACAATTGGCTTTGCATAGTTGCATGCCTTTTTCAAGGTCAGTTAAAGGTTTTCCATTAGTAATGTCGGTATCTTTTTGCGCAGGTTTGGTAAGGGATGCACATGCGGTAAGCGCTGCAATAGCACTAACAATAATTAAGGTTTTTACAGTTGTATATTTCATATATTTAATTTGTTTTGCGGCGTTTCACCAATTTTCATTCCTAATATTTTTATTGATGGCAATCCTAACAAATTTACATTTCGAATCTTTTTGTAGTTCAATAAATTTTGTTCTCCTTTGCTGTTAAATATGCTCTCCCCACAAAAGCGCACTGCCTATATCCAATTGCACATCTCTGTTTTTTTATGGGGATTCACTGCCATACTTGGTAAATTAATTTTGTTGAGAGAAGCACCTCTCATCTGGCACCGCACATGGATTACTTGTGTTGGCCTATTATTCCTCCCGGGTGTTATCAGGAATCTTAGAAAAATATCTTGGAAGGAGATAATTAAACTCTCGGGCATTGGTTGCCTTATTGGGGCACATTGGTTGTGTTTTTATGGCTCTATAAAATATGCCAATGTATCTGTGGCTTTAAGTGCTTTGGCTACAGTTTCTCTGTTTGCCTCCATCATTGAACCCATCATTCTTAAAAAACCTTTTAAGGTTTATGAAATCCTTTTGGGGTTGATAGTAGTGCCCGCTATTATGCTGATTTTTCATTTTACCTATTACTATACTACAGGGATAATACTTGGACTATTAGCAGCGTTGGGTTCTGCAATTTTCACCACCTTTAATAAGAAGATGGTAGCCAAACATGAAACCGGAAGCATCACTTTTATTGAGCTTTCTGCTGCTTTTATTTTCATCAGTATCATTATGCCTTTTTATTTAAAACTCTTCCCGGGTACAAGGCTTTTGCCTACGGCTATGGATTGGGTTTATATCATCATACTATCCCTTTTCTGTACTATTGTCCCTTTCATGCTTTCGTTAAAATCTCTCAGGCATCTCTCTGCATTTACCGCAACCCTTAGTGTAAACCTTGAGCCTATTTATGGGATAATAATGGCAATCTTTCTCTTTCATGAGGATAGAGAACTCAACTGGCAGTTTTATGCAGGCACACTCATGATTATTGCTGCAGTTTTTATTCATCCTTTTTTGATAAAAAGGTTTGAGAAATCTGCGCCTCAGGGTTCTGACTAAAACCCTTCGGCAGGCTCAGGATGACAGTGCGTTTGTCATTCTGAGCTTGCCGAAGAAGTGCGCAGGTCATTAAGCACCCCCACTCATCCCGGCCACATACCCTGTACTCCAAGCCGCCTGGAAATTAAAGCCTCCGGTTACTGCATCAACATCCAAAACTTCACCGGTAAAATATAAACCCTCACACTTTTTACTTTGCATGGTTTTAAAATCAATGTCCTTTAAACTCACGCCACCGCAGGTAACAAACTCTTCTTTAAAAGTGCTTTTACCATTTACTTTTAAAGTTAATCTCAATATGTTTTCTATGAGTTTATTGATGGATTTTTTAGAGACATCTGCCCATTTTGTTTGCAGATTTATCTCTGAATACTCACACATCCATTCCCATAATCTGGATGCAAACCCAAACGGATTAATAGATGAAACCTGTTTATGAATATTGTTGTTTTTAAATTGATTGAGCTCTTCCCTCAATGCCTCTTCTTTGGTATTGGGTAATAGATTTATCCTTACAGAAAAATTATAATCTAACGCAGCTAACTCCCTTGCACCCCATGCTGACAGTTTTAAAACGGCAGGCCCACTAATGCCCCAATGTGTGATGAGGAAAGCCCCTTGTTGTTTGAGTTTTGTCCCTACAACTTCCACCTCTACAATTGGCAATGAAATACCCGGTAAATCTTTTAGTGGATGGTTCTCTAAATTAAAAGTAAACAAAGAAGGCATGGGTGGGATGATAGTATGCCCTAATTCCTCTAGCCAATTATAATGTTCTTTTTTAGTTGCACCACCGGTAGCAATTATAATTTTATCAAACTCAAAATCCCCAAGCCTTGCGGTTTTAATATAGAATCCAGCATTCTTTTTTGTGAGTTCAACATCCCCTGCATTCGTGAGTATTTTCACTCCTGCTTTCCTAGCTGCATCCTCTAAACATTGTGCAATAGTTTCAGAAGAATCTGTAGTAGGGAACATCCTTCCATCAGCTTCTGTTTTTAGTTTCACACCTTTCTCATCAAACCAATTAATAATATCTTTGGTAGAGAATTGTGCAAACACACTCCTTAACTCCCGCCCACCTCTTGGGTAGTTTTGCACCAATATATTATCATCAAAGCAAGCATGGGTTACATTGCACCGCCCACCGCCAGAAACCCTAACCTTAGCCAGCACCTTCCCCGATTTCTCTATTAAAACAACATCATGTTCTTTATAATTTTCTGCAATAGTAATTGCCGAAAAGAACCCCGCCGCGCCACCGCCTAATACACCTATCTTCATACTGCAAATTAAATAAAAAAGGGGAGCATTAGCTCCCCTTTTTTGTTTATAATATTTTGAGATAGATTATCTCATATTAGAGTTCTCCACTTTTTCTGGAGTGCTGCCATTCATTTTAAAGATAGCTGCAATCACATGCATATTTGCAGGGTCCCATCCTTTAGTTACATCCAATGTAATTTTAATAGTGCTTTGGTATTCTTTATTAGCAGCTATAGGAGTTACAGTTCCTGTAGCCAATTGAGTACCTAACCAAGAGCCATTGCCAGCACGTAAAATGTGGTCATGGGTCATCATTTCCTGAACAATTGAGCCACCAGCTCCATCAGTAGTTTGGTTGGCTTTAATACCATCTTCTGTTACATAAACAGCAATGTTATAAGTACCTGTAGCAGCTTGTAAGAACTTAGTTTTTACATAAACTGTCATGGTTTTGCCATCGGTAGAAACTGTAGTAGCTCCTAATCCTAAGCCTACAACAGGAGTGTTAGATTGTCCTAAGAATTTAGATAAACTATCATGGCAGGCAAAAACGCTGTTGCCAATTAAAGTAAGATTATATCCAAAGCTAGGATAAGCGCTAGGAGGCATAAAGGAAATAATTGCATCCCCTATACCATTGCTCCAGGCATCGGTTCTGTGCACGCTGATAGGATTGATTCTATCAGTGCCTAAACCTACAATTTCTGATTTGAACTTAGGGATTCCATAAGAGCCACATGCATGACACCAAAGCCCTGTGAAATCGTACGCTAAAAATTCTTGGTCTGTATCAACTACAACACCTTTAAAAGGGTCGGTAACTACAGGTTTAACTACTGTTTTTGTTGGTGCTGTATCGTCATCAGGTGCTGGTTTAGTACATGAGCCAAGCGCAAAAACAGATGCAAGTGCAGCGTAAAGTAATAATTTTTTCATGGAAGTATTTTTTGTTTTTTGTGTTAAATAAAAAACGAAGTTAAAGAGATTTATTAAATACCAAACTATTTGTTATTATTTTTTCAACCACCTACCCCTTAAAACTACCTTTGCAGCATGATTCAGCATGAAGGAACCCTTATCTCTTTAGATGTTTTGGAAGAGGATTTTGTTTGCAACCTAAGTCAATGTAAAGGTGCTTGCTGTGTGGAGGGTGACTTTGGTGCACCCCTTAATGAAGATGAAATTGAAATTATTGAAAGAGACCTTGAAGCCATAAAACCTTTTATGACAGCTGTTGCAGTTACCCAAATTGAAGAGATGGGTTTTGCAGAAAAAGACCCTGATGGAGATTTGGTAACCCAATGCATTAAAGGTAGGGATTGTGTATTTGCCATCAGTGAAAAAGGCGTGTATAAATGTGCAATTGAAAAAGCATATGAAGCAGGAAAAACAGATTTCAAAAAACCAATTTCTTGTCATCTTTATCCCATAAGGTTAAGTGAATTGCAAGATTATACTGCCATTAACTATAGCGTTTGGGATATCTGTACACCTGCCTGCACTTTAGGCAAAGAATTAAAAGTACCCGTTTATAAATTCTTGAAAGAACCTTTACAAAGGAAATTTGGTGTGCAATGGTATAAGGATTTGGAGCTGATAGCTAAGGAGTTTTTAAAAACAAAATAATTGGGCCTACCCAGAAAGCGGCAAGGTTTTCCATATCTCTCAAATTACAAACTGCCTTACCTTTGTAGGCATAATTCATAATCCAAAACATGAAAAAACTATTACTCTTAATTTCACTTATCGGTCTTCTATCAAATGCATTTGCGCAAGATGATAATGCAGTAATTCCGCCTACCAATAAATACAGCCTGCATGCGCAGGACGTAACTGTGATGCTCTATTCCCCAGATGGAAAAACAATAGTTACAGGTTCCAGAGATTTAACTATTAAAACATGGGACGCCACCACCCTTGCAGAAGGCAAAACTTTTAGCGGACATGAGGCAACTGTAAACTGTATTGCCATTAGTAAAGACAGTAAATATATGCTCTCAGGTTCTGATGACGGCACAGTACTTTTATGGGATTTTGAACAAGGGAAAATTATACAACGCATACGCAACCACACTGGCCCTGTATATGGTGTTGCTTTTAGTGTGGATGCTCAAACAAAATACTACTATAGCACAGGTGAAGACGGAAGCATACAGGTGTATGACCGCACCATTAACAATAAAAATATTAAGGCAATGAAAACAGAAGGCAATGGCAATAAAGCCATGCTGATGGACCCGCGAGGTAAGTTTATTTACACTGCCGGGTATGATGGAAAAATAAGACAGTATGACCCCGAAACCAATGCCCTTTTGAATACTTATGCGGCAGGGCACACAGGAGAAATAACTGCTATGATTTTCTCCCCAGACTACACTAAAATTGCTACCGCAGCGGATGATAAAAAGATAATAATTTGGGATACTGCTACTCATAATGTAGAAAAGACTTTGCTGGGCCACACCTGGAAAATCTTTTCTATATCCTATAATAATAATGGTGAGTACATGGCATCCAGCAGTAATGATGGAAGTGTGCGGATTTGGAATGTGAGTACTGCCAAAGAAGTAAAACAATTTGCTACCCCCAAACGGAGAACATTTTTTACTGTGATGATGAAGGCAGATGCCACATCAGTATTTGCGGCAATACAAACCAAAAAGCCCGGCGACCCTACCGTTTATACATGGGATACAGGAGTGCCAGCAACCACAGCAGTTGTCCCTGTAATTGTGATAGAAGAACCTAAGAAAGTTGAACCTATAAAAACTATCAAAAAGCCTACTGGCAAAAAACAATAATGAGCAGAGTTTGGGTATATCAAAGCAACAGGAGATTGAGTGATTTAGAAGTTGCCTCCATCAGTAATGAGTTATTTGAATTTACACAAAGATGGGCTGCCCATGGTGCAAAACTCACGACCTCTTATGATGTAAAACATAACTACTTTATCATCCTAAAAGTGGATGAAGATATGACCGCCGCCTCAGGTTGTAGCATTGATGATTCAGTAAAATTTATTAAAGGGATTGAAGAGAAATACCACATCTCTTTGTTTGATAGAAAAAGCATTGCCCTTATGCAAAATGGCAAGATACAATTAGCGCCATTGCATGAACTATCTTCCCTTTTTAAAAGCGGAAGCCTTACAGATGAAACCTTAATTTTTAATAACTCTGTAAGTACAGAAACAGAATTGAAAAATAACTGGGCAATGCCCCTAAAGCAAAGCGCTGTTTATAGGTTTGTGATTGGCTAACCTTATTTATTAAGCTTTATACTCTGCTTAAATTCTTTCTCAGAATAATTGAATTTGCTGTCATCAAAACTGGGTGGAAACATACCATGTTTTGCATTATTAGAGAAGCCTGTTGGCTCCTTTGGGATGTGCATAAAATTGGTGGTCATTATATCATTGCCATCCAAATCCTGATAGCAGGAAACGGCATAGCTGCCATAAGGCAAATCTTTAACAGTAAGGGTAGGAGAGGCCTCACCATTTAGGGTGAGTTTTATCCTCCTGAAAGCTCCTTTTTTGCTAGGGAACTTTGCCCCGGGTTTATACAATGAAACGATAATAGCAGATTTGGTATCCGCTAATCCCGTAAAAGTAATGAGTAAGTTTTGTTGTGTATCCGGCTTAAAAGCAGTGGCAATAAAAATGAAAAGAACAAATAGTGTTTTGATAAAAAGATTCATTTGTGGGGGATGTTATTTTATGGCTGCAAAGGTAAAAGCTAAGTTTGCAGCAAACTAAATTTCTTGTGCTTTTATCAAATTAAATTACCTTGCTTTGCACTTTATTATGGTTGCCAGATTCTGTTTGTTGTTTACCTCTCTTTCTTTGTTTTCTAATAAAATATTTTCTCAAAATAGAATACCCACCTATGCTTATGTATGGGAAAAACCTGATTCTAATTACGTCAATTTTATCCCTATAGCGTGGGTGGGTTTGGGGCATGCCTCTGACTCTGGTTTTACGATAAAAGAAATAGAAAACATTAAAGCTAAAACTGACCTGATGCCGCAGGGGCATAAAGTAATTTTAATGTGGAACCAAAGAAGGTGGATTTGCAATCATCCATCAGATTTTGTACGGGATAATAGAGGGGTGGTGCAAGGTTATACTGATGCTAAAAATAGATTTCACCCTTATAAAAGTATATGGTGGGATGCCGGGGTGGATTCTGCATTTAAAATCAATATTGATTTTTTTAAAAAGTATGACTCCATAGGCGGCAAAGCAGATGTAATGCTGATGGATGATGAAGAAGGCTTTAGCAATTGGGCTTTGGATAGCAAAGCCAATGAGCTGTATGGGGGTGATGAAAACATTTATTATTTGTTGGAATATTACCAATCCATCATGAGTGACCCAAGGTATAAAGGCATAAGAAGGCAACTAAGTTTTGATGAAATAGAGAAGGCACATTGGTATTTAAGAGGCAATGAGTATTTAGAGTGGAATGCCCTAATGAAAGAAAGAGAAGCCGCCTATTTTAGTAAAGCAATCTATTCCCCAGCAAAATCTTTTTACCCCAATATAAAGGCATCCAACTATAGGCATTACCATACTAACCATAAGTTCCCAGTGCCTGGGTTTCACGGCAATAAAGAGTACCTTTTTAGAAACGGGAGCCAAGTGGGCACCCATCAATCAAGAGACTTTTATGGCTATTTGGGTGAGATTACAAAAAGTAATATGCCGGTGGGGGCATCCTCTTTTAAGGCAAATTCTTTTAGCGCATTAATTTTTGAAGTCAATAAAATTAGAAGCATGGTTTTGTCTTCATCCACCCCTGTGCATGCATGGGTTGCCTACAGTAGTTATAAAGATAAAAACCTTTGCTACCTTAATAAAAGCAATTATTACCAAGAGATGATTTTTCATCTTTTGCTTAATGGCACTGATGCCCTTTGTTTCTTTAACCCAATAGTTGATGCTGATGGAAAGGCAGCCACCAAAGAGGATAACAACACCCTTAGCAAATGCCTGCAAGAGTATGATGAACTCAATCTTTTTAAAGATTTAAAACCTGATGTTTTAACGGATAGCAACCTCATTAATTGGGAGGCACATTTTATTATCAGCAGCATGAGTAATGATTCCATAAGCCTTTTTAGATTTACCCCAAAACTTAAAAGAGGTTCTAAATTGGAGAAGATAATTATCATGGATTATCCGGCAACTTTTAAGGTAGATGGCTATACCGTTAGCATACCCAATGGTAGAATTTATTATCCCACCAAGCCTGCATCAAGGGCGGGGGTATGGGTGATAAGAAAGAATTTGGAGGGGGAATAAACCCCCAAAGCAACCCAAACCCAAAACCTCCCTTTTTATCAAAAAATACCAAAAACCGCATTTTTGCAACACCCGAAGTGCCTGACAGGGTTGTTAGGCTGTCCGTGGATTCCACGGATAGGGTGACAAGGATGGAAGGCAGTCTGTGGATTCCACGGATAGGGCAACAAGGATGGAAGGCATATAAAGTAACTGCATTATATGGGTGACAAGGATGAAAGGTAGTCCGTAGAATCCACGGATAGGGTCACACGGATGGCGGGCATATAAAACAACTGAATTATATGGATAACAGAGTTGGAAGGCAAGCAAAACAACCGTATTATATAGGTAACAAGGATGCTGGGCATATCAAACACCCATTTTACTGAGAACCGACAACTGATAACTAAGTTTACAGCTTCCAGCTAATCTTCATGCCGCCTGCCTGCCAAGCCTCTTCTATTTGGGATTCATCCATCTTCCCAAATTTAATATCAATAATAACAAGGATAGCAGTAAAAGCCCAAAGTGGCACAGAGGCTTTATCGGTATCCAAATAATTATTCATAATGCCATGCACATAATAGGTAACAAAGGCAATCCCTACGGCAAAAGCCACAAGGCGTGAGAATCTGTTTTTAGAGTAATAATACAGCATCATGCTTTTGTATAAACTATACAGCACAATGATAAGAATGGATATACTCCCCAGCACCCCACTCTCTGCAAGTGGGCCAATATATTCGCTATGGGCATTGCCAAGGCTACCTGTATTGGTGCTAATAATAGTCTTTTCATTAGCCCGCTGGAAAGGGGCGTATTGAAACATATAAGTTCCGGGTCCCCAACCAAAAACAGGGCGTTGGTTAAACATCCTAAAGGCGCAATTCCATCTATTTATCCTCTCAGTATTACTGGCATCTGTAGATACATTGGAGATGGAGGCAATATGCTGGCTGAGGTCAGAGTCGGATACTTTTTTATTCTCCTTAAGTTTATCATAAAATGTATTCCATGTTAGTAGAGCAATGATAACAATCACTAAACTCCCCCACCCAATCATCCAAGGTCTTATTTTTAGTAGCAAGATTGCCATAAACCCAAGTGCCGCCACAATACCAATCCATGCGGCGCGGGCATAGCTCATGATAATTCCAAAAGTAAATAGCAAGAACAGGAAGCCAGAAAGAATTACCAACCATCTTGGTAAATGGAAGGTTTTAGGGAACATAGCAAACAGAAATAAGAAAGGCAGAAAGAGAGAAAGTATTGCCGCATAAACGCCATGCCCAGTAAAGTAGGGGTTAGAGGCATAGTTAGCATAGTTCTGATACCAATCATTTAAATACTCACGGTAGAGGGTATAAATAACCACATAGGATAGCGGAATAACCGAGGCAATTACAAACCATTTGATGTAGGATATTTTCCTGAAAATGGTGGTGCCAATTAAGTAAGCCACTGTAACAAACCAAAGCCTGCTAAGGAAGAATTTTATTGAGCCTAAGAACATCTCACTGGTGCATGCAGTAACTAAAACCCACGCCAGATTAAAGAAAATAATTTTAGTAAATGGATGTTTAAGGATGGATTTATCATAGCCTCCATCCAATAAAAGTTTAAAGTAAAAGAGGCACATCATCAGCATCAATACGGGCTCTGATGGAAGGTTAATACTTAGCCCAAAATCTTTAAAATATTCTATAACGCTAATGGGTGTGCTAAAGGCAACAAAGAGGAAGGCAATATCAGTCCGGTAAATAATTGCCCATGTAACCAAAAACACAAAAGGCAAAATATTTAGCCAATAAATGCCATACGAAAAAAGGTAAGAGTTCAACCCCGTAAGCAGGATGAGAACTATAAACGCATATTTATTTTGCTTGATAGTAAGCAAAACGCTGTTCAAGGCAGGTTTTATGATGAATGGTTTCGTCATGCGACACTCACTACAGAAGTTCTACTCACCTAACGTAACTTCAGTTTTACCTCTTCTGTAATTCTCTTTGATAGCAAAATAAATCAGGCTACTCACAAAGGCAAAGCCCATAGCAAATAACACAAACAAACTCCTAATTGGGTAAGCAGGTTTATCAGAAGCCATAGCCTTACTGATTACATATTGGTGTGGTATACGATGGAAGGCATCCATCTCCACCTGTTGCATTTTTTGGTATAGGTCTGATAAATGTCCTGACTCAATCCTTACCTCCTCTGTAAAACTTCTTGCTGCGGGGCTGTACTTTGCAAAATTATCCAACAGCTTTTCCATCTCCTTTGCCAAAGCCATGTTGCCAGATGCTTTTGCCTTGAGGTAAGTTTCTGTAATAATACCCGGTTGCCTATCAGTATTAATAACACCCAACGCCCCAATTTTGGCTAAGGTATCATTGCCTTTATTTATTTTATCTACCTTTTGTTGGTATTGTGTTTTGATGATTTCATAGGCAGCTTTAGAGATGCCTTGTTGCAAAGTACTCTTTAAACTATCCGCCATCTTAGCAATATCCGCGGCTATTGCCGTGGCAATTTTAGGGTCTTCATCCATTACCGAAATCTCCACACTCATATACTCAGTACGGGTAAATTTTACATTGCTATGATAGGAGTTGGAGAGTTTATGGTTTGGGTACCTGCCGTTGCGGTCAATTCCATATCTATCTATCAAATCATATTTAGAGCATATTTTATCTGTTATTTCATCCGACTCAATAATCTGTAGCAATTGCTCTGCATCGGTCTCTAAACCAAAAGCAAGGTTATCAAATTGGTCTGATAATAACCCTACATAAGATTTAGCAATGGATGATGTTTTGGTAGGATAAACAATAATGGTTGCCTTATACTTTGGCGCCATAAAATACGGCATTGTAAATACCACAGAAAGCAATCCTGCGGCTAAACTAATAATGGCAAAGTGCTTTTTATAGCGGTTGAGGAAATCAATTACGTCAGCAAAATTGAGTTCGCCTTTTTGCGAATCACCTATCATGTTATTCTGTTTTGGTTTTTATAAGTCGTAGGAAAAATTTCAGGTTAAATAACCCAAAAACGAATGCAAAGGTAATGTTTAAGCCCAAAAGAAACAGAAGAGAGATATGCCAAGGGAATGAGAGGTAGCTCTTCAATAAGAAACTTGATACGGCAACCAAAATAAAAACCCCACTTCTCAATAAAGAATTCATTTTTATTTTGATGCTAAAGAGTTGATGTGCCTTTAGCATTTGGCTACCACTTACTGCCAACTGTGTAACCAATGTGGCAACCACAGCACCCATGGCCTGGTACTTTGGGATGAGGATAATATTCAAAATTACATTGCCTACTAAACCAACCGCAGAGCTAATATTCAAGAACCGAATATTGCTATTGGCGGTAAGCAAAGTGCCAAAAATATAGATGGTACAAAGCGCCAAAAAAGTAAACATCAGGCAGCCAAACATCATGGCGCTTTCTTTTGCGGCATCACCATAAAGCAACACCATAATTTCTCCTCTATAAAAATAACTACAAAGGCAAATAATAAATGCCGGAACAATCAACAAAGTAAAACTATTTGTGGCGGTTTTCCCCACATCTTCCCCCCGCTGAATCATCCCACTAAAAACGGGTAAAAGGATGGTGGCAAAAAGAAATGCAATCATATTTACCGCATCCAATAATCTATAAGCAGAGGCATAAACTCCTGCCTGAGTTGCCCCCGTATTTGCAGGTAACATTCTCTCAATCATAATGGCATCAATGCGGGTGTACATGGTCATTAAAATAGTTAGCAAAGCATAGGGATAACTCTTTTTTATCACCTCCAAAATGAAGCTAAAGTTTAACTCTGGTTTCATGAATTTGGTTTTATTGATCACTACAAAAAATGCTATTAACGCAACCGTGGCGTAAGATATTGCCTGTGCATACACAAAATATTCTATCTTAAACTGATGAGGGAAAATACCGCCCCACAGAAGCAGACTACAAATAATAATCATCAGCAATCTATCCAGCACAGAGAAGATGCTATCTGTATTAAAAAGATGCAGCCCAGCAAGGTAAGCGCGTGAGTAAAGTATAAGGGATGAGAGTACCTGATTCAGTGCCATCCAACCCAAAAGATAAAAGGCTATGCTATCATAATGCAGCACAAAAGCCCCAACTAAACTTATGACTAAATAGAGCACAGCCAACCCAATTTTTAAGGGCATAAAAGAGGTAAAATACTTACCCGCCAATGCCCCGTTTTGCGCCACATTTTTATTGATAAAAGTATGGATGCCGGGGTCTAATATTATCTGAAACAGAAACGATAAATTAAACAACGAATAATACAACCCATAGTCTGCGACACCCACGGTTAGCTGCACATTTCTATCAATCCCCAACAGCCAAAAAGGTTTGATGAGGAGATTGAGAGAAATTAAAAGAAACAGGCTACGATAATGCCTTGGTTGCATATTGGGTTCAAAAGTAAAGCTGTAATTGTTAAGATAGCAGAACTAGAAATCCTAAAACCTCCTTGCCACTTCGGATATCCCGAATTATTTCTTCTTAAATAAAGAGTATTTTGCCAAGCCCGCCTTCTGCAAAAAGTACTTAAAAGAAACATTTAAAACTCCTAACCCATAAGTAACACTCCGACTAAAATTAATTGATGAGGCTTCCTCAAAATACTTTGTGGGGCAGGTAACCTCTGCAATCTCAAAGCCTGCAAAAAATACCTGTGCAGTTATCTCGTTATCAAATACAAAATCGTTTGAGTTTTGGTTGTAGTTAATAGCCTCCAACACCTCTTTACTATAAGCCCTATAGCCGGTATGATACTCTGATAGCTTTTGATTCATCAATATATTTTGGCTAAGGGTAAGGAATCTATTGGCAATATATTTATACATGGGCATACCGCCTTTTAGCGCGCCTTTACCTAAAATTCTGGAGGCAAATACCACAGGGAATAATCCTGATGCAATAATGTTTGCAATGCTTGGTATTAAGAGTGGGGTATATTGATAATCTGGGTGCAGCATAATTACTATGTCGCCACCAATTTCAAGGGCTTTGTTGTAGCAGGTTTTCTGGTTGCCACCATACCCTAGGTTATTCTCATGGCGTATGATGTATTTAATCCCAAGCCTCTTCCCTACCTCAAGAGTATTATCAGGGCTGGCATCATCCACCAATATCACCTCATCCACAATATCAAAAGGAATTTCTTGATAGGTTTGTTCAAGAGTAAGTGCTGCATTATAGGCTGGCAAAACCACTACTATTTTCTTTCCATTTATCATGGTGCGAAGGTAGAAAACTGTTGTCAGTTGACAGTTATCAATTGTCAGAAAAGAAAGCTCCTCTAATACTTTTCGTATTGGTATTTCATGGTTCTTGGATTCCTCTTTTCAACACAACTTATGTAAGTAATTACTCCTCCCAAATCATAAGCATAAGTGTATATAGCATATATTTTACTGCTTCTGGGCTTATAATACTTAACTGAAACGGGTTTATTTTGTGCATCATATTCTGCCTCATAAGTAGTGTAAAGTTTAGGTTTCCTACTATTTGAAACTTCCTCTTTTATTAGGTTATCATTTTTGTCATAGGTGAATCTCGTTAAATAAATCCTTCCTCTTTTATAATGATTTTCTACCATTTTCATTTTGTTTCCCTTGCTGTCATATTCATATTTAATGCAGGCTCTATTGGTATCCTCATCCATCTCCTTTGCTGTTTTTGGTAAGGTAGCACAATCATAAGAGTATACATCTTTTAATTTGTTTTTGCCGTTATACCATCTTGCTGCCTTCTTGCTGCCATTAGGGTAATAATCATACTCCCACTTAAAGAGAGGCTTTCCCTTTTCCTTTGTTACTACCATACTTGTATTATTGTCACTAGTATCATAAGTATATTCATACTTACTAAACACATTTCCCTTTTTGTTATAGCCAGTAGATACTAAAATCATCTCCTTAGAATTTCGTCTGGTTTCCCATTTCTCACGCAATTTTCCATTATTATAAGTTTCATAAATATATGTTTCCCCATCCTTGTCAATGATACTCTGACTTCTGATAATTAATACTTCCTTCTTTCCGTAAATAGAATAAGCGCTTTGTTTTCCCTCTGTTGAATACTCAACTACTGAATAAAGCCTTGTTTTCCCATTCTTATCCGTAATGTATTGCTTCGCATTTTTTAGGTGATTCTCCTTTATTTTTTTATAAACAACATTTGTCTTCATCCGTTGTGCCTGTATTTCATCCTTACTCATTTCCCAATCATATTGTGCAAAGCAATTAGCAGAAAAAAAGAGTAGTGCGGCAATAAAAAATAAGTTTCTCATAGTAGGGGTTTTTTGTTTTTGTTAAACAAAGTTAAAGGTTTTTATCTATTCCCCATATTCCCTTGCCCAACATCTTTAAAGGTTGATTTATCAACCCCATTTGGGAGTTTCATTTTATCTGCAGAGGGCGTTTCTTCTTTAATACTCTTCACCAAAATAGAAACTTGCATACCACCCATATTGAGTTCTGTTTTCATAGCTATATGTTGCCATGTGCATATTTTGCCTCCCAGTTTTTTCACATCCCATACATCACACTCCTTGCCCGCAATAGTTTCCTTTCCAGTTTTTACCCCGCCTAATTTCTTCATCATTTCATTGCTTACGGTTTCTGCATTTTTCATTTGTTCCGGAGTAAGTGCGTTAAAAATTGGGTTCTTCATTTTGGTGCCTTGCTTAGTTCCAAAGTCATAATTGTAAATCATATCGTCTTCAGTCAGGCTCATCTTGCTGGTGGTAATTGCTTGTTTGCCCATCTGCATTGTGGTATTAGTATATTTGGCTTCCTTCCATCCATAGTCTTCAAAATACATGGTTTCTGTCCCATTCATCACACCTTTATATTCATACTCAACTACACCCCTTTCAATGGAATATCGCCCATTGGGTTTATCACCTTTGGTGGGTTCTGTGGTTGGTGGGGTTGTAACAACCGACGTGTCTTTAGTTGTTTCAGTAGTTGCGTTTTCTTTCTTTTCGTTATTACATGCCGCTAAAGTGAGAAGCATTGCAACACTTATTAATTTTAAGATTTTCATTGTTTTACTTTTTGTTTGTTGGGGCAAAGTACGGCTATTTATGGTACTTTTATAAAACAGCGAAGCCCCGAATAAATTCGTGGCTTCGCTGTTTTAGTTTTATTAGTTTAAAATCTATTTCACCAATATCACTTCTTTATTAACCACTGCATCACCAATGCTAATGCGGATTAAATAAACACCTGCTTTGTTGGAATTCCAATCAGCAGGGGTAAATGTAGTGTTATAGTTACCTGAAATTAATTGTGCATCCACAAGAGTTGTAATCATTCTCCCTACCACATCATAAACAGTGATGTTTACTTTGTTAGAAGCAGCTAAAGAATAGTTAATATTAGTTGCTTCCATAAATGGATTAGGGAAGATAGAAAGGTTATTTCCAATTCCTACAGAAACAATCCCTGTAATAGTAACAGTAGTAGAGTCAACGGCAGTACAGCCTTTACCATTATCAACAGTGAGCTTTACTTTATAGCTGCCGTTAGCAGTATAAGAATGTGTAGGGCTTTGTGTGGTGGATGTATTGCCATCACCAAAGTTCCAGCTATAGCCACTATAAGTGGTGTTGCTTGGTGCAAAAGAGTAAGAAGTAGGAGATACTACAGTTGATGAGAATTTAGCATCAGGGTCTGCATCTACAGTAATTGCTTTACTCTTAGCAGCACTACAACCATGGTTGTTTGTTACACTAAGTGTAACTGTTTTGCTACCAGTTGAAGAATATTTGTGAGAAGGGTTTTGTAACGTATCTGTTGTTGCATCTCCAAAGCTCCAGCTATAAGTAGCAGAAGTTCCATTAAGGGTTGATGAATCTGTAAACATAACAGGGTTGCTTAAGCATGATGATGAAGCACCAAACTTAACCACAGGATTATCAAATACACTTACTGTTTTATTGATAGAGTCGGCACAGCCGCCAGCAGCAACAGTAACAAGTGTTACGTTATAAGAACCTGCTTTTGAGTAGGTGTGAGTTGTACTCTTTGCTGTATCAAAACTTCCATCACCAAATCTCCATAGGCGGGTATATTTACCACCGAATGAGGTGTTAT
>JAPLCZ010000222.1 GCA_026391915.1 Bacteroidota bacterium
TACCAATCGTTATTGCCTGATAAAGTTGTAAGAGGTGCAGTTTGTTGATTGTTCTGCCCACTATTCTGTTGGTTATTCCCCATCTGATTTACGCCTCCATTATTCATCATTTGGTTATTCATGTCATCACTATTACCATTATCATCATTCACCCCACCAAATAGCTGGCTCTTATTATCTTCTTGTTGCTTTTTCTGTTTGGCATCATCAAGCTTTTTTTGTTCTGCATCTTGTTTTTCCTTCTCCATAATTTCCAGAATCTTTTTAGTTCTCTCTGCCTCTGGCATGGCAGCAATTTTTTGCAAACTATCTTCACGATTAATGTTATAAAGATGTCCGCTTAGCTCACTATAAATTTTCTTTTCTTTCCCGAATTGCTCAGACTTTGGATACTCCTTTTGCAAGCTTGCCAATGTGCTATCATAATAATTTTTGGCAGTGGCATAGTCAGGCTCTTTAAAATACAAATCTGCCAGCATCACCAGCGTCATTGTTTTCTGGAATTTGTTTTTTGCATTGCTGTGCGCAGATGATTGTTTTAAGAAATCAATACCCTGTTTTTTATGCCCTTCACCCAATTCAATTTTTGCTAATTGATAATACACCTGGTCCAGATACTGTGTGTTTTTGGTATCCTTTAAAAGCCTGTCAAGGTATTTACGGATGTTCTTTTTCTCCTTAGGATTTTGTGTGGCATACAAACCCGCCAAGCCCATTTTTGCCTGAAAGGTGAGGTCATAGCTGGCATTGCGTTTTACTACTTGGGTGTAGTTTGCTACCGCCTTAGTATTCTCCCCAACCCACGCATATAGTTGCCCCAAAATAAAATAATAACGTAGCCTGTATTTGCGTGTGGGGATAAACTTCATTGCCTTTTCTAGATGCTCTGCGGCAAGTTTATACTCCTCACTATGCATATAATAATCTGCCATTACCACATTGAGTTTGTACTCAATTTTAGGGTTGATGTTTTTGATTTTCTTTACCTCGGAAATCTGCGCCTGTGCATCAGTAAGTTTGTTTAACTCAATATAACAACGGATTGTCCAGAACATCGCCTCCTGCCCAGGGATGGTATTCGGGAATTTGAGGGCAGTGTACTGAAAAGTTTCCATGGCAGCAAAATAATCCCGCTTATAAAAGTATGATTTGCCCACCAAAAGATAGGCATCATCCACCCAATTGCTCAGTTCATGTTTGGTGATGACCTTACTGCAACGCACAATGCTTTTATCCAAATCAGCAGTAAAAGCTTTGGAGTCCGCCTCCTTACCCATAGGGAAGATGGAGATGATGGTAGAATAATTATCCTCAGTTTTATCATAGAGGGCATTCTCAATTTCCGTCATTTTATCATTGGCATTAAAATACCCGTTATAGTGCGCCACCATATTATGGTAAAACCTACCTACGGGGGTATTTTTAAAACCCTTGCAGGCGGCAAGAGTTAGCAGAGCTGCTATGGCAAAAAAGGAAAGCGGTTTAAGGATTCGCAAATGGACTTGGTTTTTATCTTTGAGTAGTTAACTCCCGTTGGGCAAAATTATTTTATTTTACTGAAGAAAACTCCAAAACGCAAATACAAAGTTTAAACCAACCAAGCGAAGAGTTTAAAGTTTGAAGTTCAGAGTTCAAAGTTGGGGAAAATTGGGGTGCTTTTTGGGGATTGGAAAATGGTATGTTATCCCTTACGGTTATGAGATAAATGTTCCTACAGAATCACTTAAGGTTTCTTTGTTTTATATTCAAAATAAGACAAGGTAAAAAAATCTATTCTAATTTAAATGATACCTTATTAGTTCCCATTCTGTGCCATCAAAATTGATTCTTTTGATAACCCCAACATTTTTACAGTAAAACTCTGATTTAATTTTGTTACCAACTGATTGATGTTTATTTTCAGTTCTATAAACATTACTATATAATTTGTGTTGAATTGTTATTGTATCAAAATACTCGGGGATATAAAACTTGTTAACTTCAACTCCAATACTGTCCTTTTGTGTAAAGGGGTATACAAAACGGTAAATATGACCAACTCCATAGGTAATCCAATATTCTCCCATGGTATTTTGTTTATCATGGGGGAAAGCAGTACCATAGCTTGTATCATTTTTAGAATAAATTTCATAGTAAAGAGCCTCATAATTGTAACTATATTTACTATCCTTAATAATTTTTCTGTCATAATAGGAAACATAAAAAGAATCAATATCCCCTATGTGTGTTTCTTTATATACCCACCAACTGCCTTTGGGGAAAGCGAAATAGGCTAAGAAGTTGGGGTCAAGTTTGGTAACTTCTTCTTTCTTGGTGCAGGTGCAAATTGTAGTTAAAAAGGAGAAGAATACAAAATAGAAAACTACCCCTCTTAGGTCAATAATTCTGCTACCCTTTAGTTTCTCTATCATCCCACAAATATCAACCAAATACCTTTAAAAAAGGATGGGTGGGCTAACCCTTGCCAGCAAAGAAAAAATCTTTGCTGCATAGTTTTAAAATTTGTACTGCACAAAGTCGGAATCTTTACTGTATAAAGGAAACCTTTATACAGCACAAAGGATTCTTTTGTGCTGTAAAGTTGAATCAACATTAGGGTTTAAATTTTCAAAACCCTTTCCTACTTCCTCCCAATAGATACAAACATGCCTATAAAAAAGCCGCGTTTGGTGGTGGGGTACAATGGTGATTTGGAGTTGCCATCAAAGGCATAGCGGTAGCCATATACATTATCAAAACCCAAAATATTATTGAGGCTGGCAAAAATAACGGTGAAATTACCTTTGATTTTTGTGAGGTAGCTGGCGCCCAAACTCAGGTTATTATAGCTGTAAGTGCGCCCAAGAATAGTTTCATGTGGGTAGGTTGGCGGCAGTTGGAAGTAGTAATAAGGTCTGCCTGTAGCAAAGGTATAAGTGAGGCTAAGGCTGGTATTAATAGCAGTGAAGAATTGTTTGTAAACCACACTCACGGTATGCGGAGTGGCGAAAGTAGGTTCAAGCAGCATGGGGTAATCACGGTATTTGCGTTTGGTATCCAGATAGGAATAACTCACCCAGTAATCCACATTTTTAAAAGTCTTTTTATCACGCCAAAAAACATCAATTCCGCGGGCATAGCCATTGCCGCTGTTAGAGATAATTGTGTTGGTATCCACTAAATAATTGGCGCGGTTGAAAGTGATGAAATTATCATACTGTTTATAATACGCCTCTATGCGGAAGGTGCGGTCATCTTTTAAGAGTTGATAATTGAGGATATAGTGCGTTGCTTTCTCATAATTTAAAGAGCTGATTTTGGTAAGCGATGCCTGTGTGCGAAGCAAAATATCCCTTTGTGGAGTTTGGTAAAAATGCCCGTAAGCAAAGGAAACCTGACTATAAGTACCTGTTTTGTAGGCAATAGAAATGCGTGGTGCAAAATCGTATTTATCCAATAGTTTGGAGTATTCTGTTCTTTCTCCCAACCTCAAAGCGAGTTTGCGGGTGATAAAAATATCGCTTTCCACAAAGGCGGCTGCGTACACTTCCATGAGTTTGTGGTTGGTGTTTGTGGAGGGGAAACTGTCAAACTTTCCATAGATATTATCATTAAAAACCGGAACCCAAACCTCTGAGCCAATGCGAAGATTGGTGTTAGTACCAAAGTATTTTGTCACCATCACTTTTCCTTGTGTGAGTTGCTCTAATTGCCCAATGTTTCTGGTGAATAATGATGAAGAAGAAAGGGGCACATTCAACCTTATGGTATCATGGTTTAAGGAGTAAGATGCGCCTGCAAATAGTTGCCAAGTGCCAGCAATCAACCCAGTGTAAGAGGTGTTTAAATATCCATTATAAGTGCGTTGCCAGAAACTTCCTTTCACACCACTATTAGCATCGGAGATATTAGGGAAGTTGAGTGAAAGTCCGTTTTGGGAGAAGGTAGAATACACTTTGAAGATGCTGGTTTCTGTTGGTTTATAGCGGTAAATCACAGAGCCACTATAGGCCTCAGGAGGTTTTACCCAATTGCGGTTTTGTTTGTTGATGATGAAGGCTGCCGTTAGGTTGGCATAATTAAAATCAAGGCTCAGGGATGATTTTTTAAAGCGTTCTGTATGCCCCACCCCTCCACCAATTATTGACAAAAAAACAGAAGAGGAGGTTTGGTCCGCAAGGTCTTCGGTGTTTAAAACCAATGTTGAGGATAATGCCTGACCGTATTGTGCGGAATAGCCTCCTGTGCTAAAGATAGTTCCTTTAAACAAAAACGGACTGAATCTTCCGCGTTGCGGGATGTCCGGCACACTGCTGCTGTAGGGGTTGGCTACTACCATTTCATCAATGATGGTTTTGGTTTCCCCCGCACTGCCACCGCGTACAAATATCCCTTCTGATTCATTGACGCTTTGTGCGCCGGGCAGTGTCTTTAACGCACCATCAATATCACCGTTTGCCCCTGCTGTGGTAACAATATCTATAGGGCGCAAAATCACAGATTTCTTTTTGTCGGATGCCTCAAAACTCCCCGCAGTAATGACTACAGTATTGAGTTCATTGGCTTTTTCTTTAAGCTTTATATTGAGGGAGATATTGGTAGCAGCAATGGTAATTTTCTGTTCATAGCCCTCAAACCCAAGGAAAGAGGCAGTAATAATTACCTCTCCTTTTGCAGTAGTGCTGAAAGAGAAATTCCCTTTATCATCTGAGGAAGTACCGTCATATGAGTCTTTAATTCCAATACTTGCGAAGGGTAAGCCTTCTCCTTTTTCGTTGGTGATTTTACCAGATATGGTTACCTGCGCAAAAAGAGAAGAAGCAGAAAAGAGGACTATAGATAAAAGAGTATAAAGCTTTTTCATGATGAGGAATTGTAGGGCAAAATTAAGTTCAAAAAGATATTTCTTTGAGAAGCTATTTGATAGCTTTTCTTAAAATTGAATCCGCGAAAATATCAAGAAAAACTTGCTAATACTTTATAGTGAAATCTATTGTATCTAATTCTTTTATATACATAGTTGTATCCTGTTTAATTGTATTTGTTTTTTTATTTACCCACCATGTTATTTTTGAACTTTTATTACCTTCTTCCTTACCAAAGATTATTGTATCTCTAAATAAATTTGGAATTCCATAACTATAAGAACTGATACTAATACTTGCAGTATCTTTGGGTATTTCATTTTTAATACTTATCCTAATATGGCCATTAGGTCGTATTCTAATTTTCAAATTTTCATTTTTCTCATTACCGTTTACAGAATACGCTGCAGTAAGGAAACCGTAATATTTTGCATCTACATTCAGATAATAATCAGAATTGTTTTTGGGTGAAAAAGAGAAGGCGAAATTGCCATTCTCATCTGTTGTCCTATAGTCTAAAAGCTTATCAGTCCAAGCTCCAGTTTGGTCAGTACTGTGTTCCATCAAATAAACCTTATAGTTGGACCACTGTATTTTTTTTTACACGTTGTAGCAAAACAATCAGAATTGGTAGAGCAGTGTTAATTTTCATACTTCTATTTTTTTACAATTTTAATCAAAGGTAAAATTGCAAGTAAATTCTTATACCCCTAATTCGTTACCGAAAGCAAACTACCATTCTTAGTAACGGTGTATTGCTTTAAAGAATACTTTGATGGGCCTTGCAAAAGGTCACCATTGAGTTTGAACTGTGAGCCGCAGCAGGCAGTAAAATCTGAGCCTTTATAGCTGCCGCACTTAATTGAAACACCACTTTTCTCTACTGTTACCTGTGCACAACTATGGCTGGGTTGGTAAGGGCAATTGCGTTCCAAGGCAAAGTATTCCCCACTAAAATCATGAACTAAAATAATTCCTCTTGCGCCTTCACCATCCACATATACATAACCGCCATCCACAGTGAGTTTGCTATAAATTGGGTTATTGATATCCACCTGAAAATTTACGTTCACTTGTGGGATAACATCATTACTTGTAGCATCCAAAGCTGACTTCTTGCAAGAGATAGCTCCTGCCAGAAAAATAATAGAAATATAAAAAGATTTGAGGAGTAAAGGTCTTACCATTCTTATGCGAAATTACGTTAATGACGTGGAACGGAAGACAGTTGTTAGTTGATAGTTGTTGGTTGTTAGTAAAAAACAAAGAATATATACTTCCCCAATTCCTAATTTTACCCCGAAATGAACATACACATTATAGCCATTGGCGGTGCTATTATGCACAACCTTGCCATTGCCCTCCGCAAGCAAAAGCACAGAGTTACCGGCTCTGATGATGAGATTTTTGAACCCGCAAAAACAAGACTTCAGCAATATGGTTTGCTGCCGGAGAGGGAAGGTTGGTATCAGGGGAAGATTACCTCTGATTTGGATATTGTAATCCTTGGTATGCATGCCAAAGCAGATAACCCTGAGTTGCAAAAAGCCATTGAATTGGGCTTGCGTGTGATGAGTTTCCCTGAGTTTATTTATAACCACAGCAAAAACAAAACGCGTATTGCCATCACAGGGAGCCATGGCAAAACCACCATCACCAGTATGATAATGCATGTTTTAAAACATGCCAATAAGGATTTTGATTATATGGTAGGCTCTTCGGTAGAGGGCTTTACGGATAGCGTAAAACTGACTGACGATGCCAAACTCATGGTGATTGAGGGAGATGAATATTTAACTTCTGCCTTGGATAGACGACCCAAATTTATGTGGTATCAGCCACAGATTTCTGTGATTAACGGCGTGGCTTGGGACCATATTAATGTCTTCCCAACGTATCAGAGTTATTTACAGCAATTCATTGATTTTATGGGTAGCCTAAAGCAGGATTCTATCCTTATTTATAATGCACAGGATAAGGATGTGGTGAGTCTGGTTTTGGAACATGGAGGCCACCTTTTTCTTGTGCCCACTACACTCCCTGATTACTCCATTTACGAAGAAAAAACCCTTATAAAATCTGAAGGAATGCAATACACAATGGAGATTTTTGGGCGGCACAATATGCAGAATATGGGCTGTGCCTGGCAGGTGTGCAAGCAGCTTGGCGTAAGCCGTGAGATGTTTTATACCGCCATGCAAACCTTTAAGGGCGCAGGCAAAAGGTTAGAGAAAATTTATGACACAGGGCAGTTGGTGTTGTTCCGCGATTTTGCCCACTCCCCCAGCAAAGTAAAAGCTACCCTTGCCGCAGTGCGTGAGCAATATGTTGATTTTAAAATTATCGCGGCGCTTGAGCTACACACTTTCAGCTCCCTGAATCCTGAGTTTATACAGCAGTACAAAACCACTATGGATGATGCCAATGAGGCAATGGTTTACATTAGCCCCGAGGTGCAAAGGGCAAAACGCGGTGAGTTGATTTCTGCCAAAGAAATACAAAAAGCTTTTGGCAGAAAAGATTTACTATTCACTGACCAAAACGAAATTGTGCGCCGCTTTATCTCCCGCACTTGGTCTCATTACACCGTTATCCTTTTGATGAGTAGCGGCAATTTTGGCGGGATAGAATTGTAGATGTTTATCCTTGCAGCATATTACCACAATTTCTATTTCAGCCCAGGCGGGATGTCAGAACAATGGGAGAAAGCCATTGATATAGTAGGATTAATATTTATAGCCTATGTTGCTTTTAGAGTTTGGCAAGAGTTGAAAAAGCCAGATGATTATAAGGATTGATACGGATGAAACTTTTTAAAGGTGCTTTACAACCTTATACAATTTTGAATTTCCACTAACCTTATCTTTAGTTTCTGGTAGTTGCATTAGGTTATTATTTTGGGAGTTTACGCAACGGACAATCTTTCCTTCTGCATTAAATATTTTTACCTCTCCACTAAAACCATTTTCAAAATTAAAATTAAGGTTATTTGAGCAAGGGTTGGGGTAAGGTTGGCTTTGGCTGGTTTGCAAAATACCGTTATTTATTGAGCCAATTAATAGATAAGACCATAAGGCAATATCATCAATTGCCCACCCATCCTTTTGGTTATCTATACTATCACTTTTAAAAACAAATCTAAACAGCACCTTTTTAGATATTGATTGTTGCCACCTCCAATATAAGGTCACCTGTTTCCATGTCTTTAATTTCCCGGAAAAACCAGGAGAATGGAGTGCATCAACAGAATCATTATTGCCATACATATTATTACTTGATAACATCTTTCCGAACATGGTATCTATCATTATATCAATCCAAGTCTTACCGCTATCATAAGAAGTTTCAATCATGCCTCCATCCATCTTTGCATCTGTTTCATAAATATGATAGAATGAAAGTGAGTTATTACCACCAACTACCGGTTGGTTCATAGCAACAGAAAAAACACTGACATTGTTTTTGGCATATTCATTTTTCAGGTCAGTAATAATTGCCTTATATCCTGAATATGCTGTATCAATCACCCTTTTGTTTACCACCCCAATTTGCCAAAGGTTGCCTTTCAATGAGGTGTCAATGGTAATAGGTAGAGTCGTGGTAAAATCAAAATCATTTTCATAATAAGTCTTTAATTGGTCTTGCCCAAAAGCCCAACTACTCATTAATGACAAAGAAAAAACTAAGATGATATTTTTCATAAGGATGCGTTTTTTTTGCCCAAAGGTAAATGGAATTTTGGAAATCGCAACCCTTAAAAACTGGGCGATTCTAAAACGAATAATTAATTGCCAGCGAGGGTAAAATAGGCAATTGGTTTACGCGGATGTAGCGGATGCGGTCAAAGTAAAATACGTTATCGCGGTTATAGATATTGGTAACGCTGAGCACAATTTTCATCAATTGGTTGTGGCTAAACTTTAGGTGTTTGGTAAGTGATACATCCATGCGGTGATAATCGGATAGTCTGCCGCCATTGAGTGGGCCATAGAGGATGCCAAGGTTGGCATTGGCGGTGGTATAATTAGTCCCAATTCCGTTTTGGAAATCATACAAATCATAATAGCCTTGTGTTTTGGTAAAAGGGAATCCGCTGCCATAGCTCCAGCGCACTGAGGTCTCCCAACTTAGGTTTTTGCCAAACTGTGTGGAGCCCAAAATATTAATGGTATGCCTCCTATCCCAATGGGGGTTATAGTCCACTTTGCCATCATTGCGGGTAACCTTACCATAGCTATACACCACCCATAAGTAGTAGGGTTTTTTATCATAGCTAAGTTTGAAATCAGCGCCATAGGCTTGCCCCGTTTCTACCAAATAATCACTGCGGTAATACTCTGGCTTATCTTGAAACTGGGGTAGGTTATCAAAAATTTTATTACGGTTAATATTGGTGAGTTGTGTGAAATCTTTTAGGTAAGCCTCTGCCTCAAAAGTTGTATTGCGCAGGAGGTCATACTCAAAGCCAGCAATATAGTGTTTGGCAGATTGCAGGGCATTGGTAATAGTTCTGCCATTCATGGTGGCGGGCAGGCCATTAGGCGATGAGAGGAATCCATAAAAAAGATTCACCACATCTTGGTCTGATTGGGCACTCATCAGGTTTTGGGTATAAACACACTGTTCAGAGGCGTAATAATGCAAACGAAAACCGGGGTCTAAAATTAATCTGCCCATCACTTTGTTGTAGCGCACATAGCCGCTGAGCTCTGTGGTAAATTCCTGCTGCTGCACTTTAGCATTTACGCTATTGGTAAAACTAAAATCCGTTTTAAATCCATTAACGGCAAAGCCATATTTTAATAAATCTTTGTTGGGATAATAAGAGAAATCTGCCCCTGCTTCAAAGCCATTGATTTGGCTGAAGCGGGGTTTATTGTCCAATTCTGTTTGGGTAACTTCATAGTTAGAGTAGGCAAAATGCCCCTCCACCAAAGTGGATGATTCACCGGGAATCAAAATGAATTTGCTACCCACGCCTTGTGATTTCCAATTGTATTTGGTGGCACTTTTAAAATCAACATTATCAGTAAAATTAAAACCAAACAAACTGAGTTTGCTACCACCGGGGGAGCTGAGGGTTACTTTCCCGTAGAGGTCGTTAAAGTCATAAGGCAATCCATCTTTGCCGGCATAGCCATAAAAAACGGGAGAGGTTTCTTTGAGGTAAGAGCTCCTACCGGAGAGGAGAAATGAAACGCCACCACCCGCAATAGTATCCATTTTTTTGAGTGGTCCTTCTATCAAAAACTTCCCTGTGAAAGGGCTTAAACCTAGCTTTCCGCTAATGTGGTCGCGGTTTCCATCACGAGTTGTTATATCCATAATGGCAGAAATTCTTCCTCCGTATTCGGCGTTATAACCGCCAGTATAAACGTCAATACTGCGGATGTAATCCACATCAAAAACAGAAAATAAACCTATAGAATGGAAAGGATTATAAATGGTCATCCCATCTAATATTACTTTATTCTGGATGGGTGCGCCTCCACGTATATATAGTTGCCCACCTTGGTCACCGGTAAAAACTACCCCTGGCAATACTTGTAAATATTGGGCAAGGTCAGGCTGCCCACCCACGCTTGGAATTTTTTCAATATCCTTTGGGGTGATGACAACTTTGCTCACACCAACGCGAGTTTTTTGTTCAATTTTTTCTCCTACAATTTCCACCTGTTTTGTCTCCACCGCTGATGGATTTAAGTAAACATTTTTACTAACTTTTTTCCCTGCGGGTAAATCAATATTTATGCGCACACTATCAAACCCCATGGCATAAAAAAGTATTGAATATTTCCCTGGAGTTAGCTTGCTAAAATTATAAAATCCATTAACATCAGTAAGGGATGCCTTATCAGTTCCAGTAAGTACAACAGTAGTAAAAGATGCCGGCTCACCATTTTGTTTGTTATACACAAAACCGCGTATTTCACTACTCTGCGCAATGATTTTGGTGATGGCTAAGAAAAATATAATGGAGAAAAATAGCTTCTTTGGTTGTAACGAGTTGGGCATAATGACAATAGAAATTAACTGCA
>JAPLCZ010000304.1 GCA_026391915.1 Bacteroidota bacterium
GCGGCTTATTATATCTGGAAAAATTACAAAAAAGAAGATATCCCTTATTGGGGGCTATGCCATTATAGGCGATATTTCATTTTGCATTTTAATCCTCTCCTCCCTTATAAAAAAGTTTATTTTATGGAGGCGAATGAAGAAAGTTTTCAGAAAATCTTTAGGCCGAAACTGGAAGCTACTATCAAACAAAAACTAGATGAGGGATATATTATTTTGTCCAAACCCTATTACATGTGGAAGCTAAAAAAGTGGAGTGTAAAGCAGCATTATGCCAAATACCACCACATAGAATCCTGGAATTTAATGGAAGATGCTTTAGCAAAACTTCACCCTGAATATATGGATGCCTTCCATGAATTTGGCAGTGGACTCAGCATGAGTTTATACAATATGCTTATAGCTTCCTATGATTTTTGGGATGGATATTTAGGCTGGGTTTTCAGTATTTTGTTTGAGGTGCAAAAGCATTATACCATCCCCACAGATGCCAATCAACGCCGTGTTTTTGGGTTTTTATCAGAAAGGTTATTGAATGTTTATGCCCTCCATCACCACAAAAAGAATGGGTTGAAAATTCATTATATGCCAGTGGCGCATTTGGGGTAGAGAGTAACACTTTAAACCCCATATTCTCTGTAGGCATACACTGCCAAACAAATCCAGCCGCCAATAAAAGCCAGCCCGCCAAAAGGAGTAACAGCCCCAAGCACTTTAATACCCGTTACAGAGAGCACATACAAACTCCCTGAGAACAAAATAATCCCGGCTAAAAATAAATAACCACCCCAATGCAAAACATTGCTATCTGCCTTTTGAAATAGGAGAGCAACCGCCAACAAAGCAAGCGTGTGGATGAAATGATAAAGCACTCCGGTTTTATAAACTTCCAACATTTCGGGGCTAATGATTTTCTTTAACCCATGCGCACCAAATGCGCCTAAGCCCACAGCAATTGCCCCACTTATGGAGGCGATTAGCAACATTAATCTCATATTATTTTATGTCTTTTAATTTTTGATAAAGTAAATGGACAGGCAACCCCATCACATTAAAATAAGAACCTTTTAATGATTGAATACCTACCAAGCCAATCCAATCTTGCGCACCATAAGCGCCGGCTTTATCATAGGGTTTGTAGGTGTCAATATAGTGATTGATTTCATCGTCACTCAGTTCTGCAAACTGCACTTCTGTTTTATCTTTAAACAGGATTGTTTGGTTTTGCGTCATCAGGCAAACGCCTGTAATTACAGTGTGTGTGGCGTTATTCAGTTTCTTTAGCATAGCAAAGGCATCAGTTCTGTCGGTGGGTTTGCCAAGTATTTCATCACCCAAAAAAACTAAGGTATCTGCGGTAATCAGTACTTCATCTTTCAAAAGATGTTTAACTGAATTTGCTTTTTGTTCTGCCAGATATTGAGGGATTTCTTCCGCAGGGATTCCATGCCCTGCTGGCAGGCTTTCATCCATTTCAATTTTAAGAACTTCAAAATCAAAACCCGCATTACTTAATAATTCTTTGCGCCGTGGTGAGTTGCTGCCTAAAAGTAGTTTGTGCCTCTGCAAAATCATTAATATTTCTTTGTGCAAAATTAGGGGTTGGGGCGGTTGTGCTAATGGCGCAAATGGATTAGTTTTGCAGTAAATTAAATCACATAAATGAACATACACGAATATCAGGGAAAGAGTATTTTAAAATCTTTTGGCGTTGCCATACAAGAAGGAATTGTTGCTAACAATGTAGAAGAGGCGGTAACTGCTGCAAAAGACCTCAACGCTAAAACAGGAACTTCTTATTACGTAATAAAAGCACAGATACATGCAGGCGGAAGAGGCAAAGGCGGGGGCGTAAAACTTGCCAAAAACTTGGATGATGTGCGTGATATTTCAGGCAGAATTTTGGGGATGCAGTTAATCACTCCACAAACCGGCCCTGAAGGCAAAAAAGTAAATAAAGTATTGGTGGCTCAGGATGTTTATTATCCCGGTGCTACGCCAATAAAAGAGTTTTATATGAGTGTGTTGCTGGATAGAAATAGCGGACAAAATGCTGTAATGTACTCCACAGAGGGCGGTATGGACATAGAGGAAGTTGCCCATAGCACTCCTGATAAAATTTATAAAGAACTGATTGACCCTGCTGTTGGTTTGCAGGCTTTTCAGGCACGCAGAATTGCCTTTAATTTAGGATTGGAGGGTGATGCCCACAAAGAGATGGTGAAATTTACCCAGGCCCTCTACAAAGCGTATATAGGTTGTGATGCTGCGATGTTTGAAATTAACCCTGTACTCAAAACTTCTGACACTAAAATTATAGCGGTAGATGCTAAAGTAAACCTTGATGACAATGCATTATACCGCCATAAAGATTATGAAGATATGCGTGATGTTACTGAGGAGGACGAATTGGAAGTGGAGGCAAAAAAACATAACTTAAACTACATCCGCCTTGATGGTAACGTAGGCTGCATGGTTAATGGCGCAGGCCTCGCCATGGCAACTATGGATATGATTAAATTGGCAGGTGGTGAGCCCGCTAATTTCTTAGATGTTGGTGGTACTGCCAATGCCCAAACTGTTGAGGCTGGTTTCCGCATTATCCTTTCTGATAAAAATGTAAAAGCAATACTTGTAAATATCTTTGGGGGCATAGTACGGTGTGACCGCGTGGCGCAGGGAGTTGTAGATGCCTGCAAAGTAATTGGTGAGATTAATATCCCTATCATTGTAAGGCTGCAAGGCACTAATGCTGAGGAAGCCAAAACCATTATTGACCACAGCGGATTAAAAGTTTCTTCTGCCATACTCCTTAGCGAAGCAGCTGCTTTGGTTAAGGATGCATTGAAATAGATTCTTAGTTATAAACAACAATACCTAACCACATAGGCGCATAGTTTTTCTATGTTTCTATGTGGTTTTTTTGTGAATACCCCCAACCCCCTAAAGGGGGCTTTAACTTTTTACACGTTTAGTAGTTATTCCTAAGAATACCATTTCAATGAGTTCCTTCACTCCGTTCAGGATGACACCCTGCGCAACTGTCATGCTGAGGCACGAAGCATCTCTACTTTTGGCAGCTTTGGTAAAAGATACTTTGAAATAAATCTTAATTCTTAAAACCTCACCTAAATCCTCTCCAAAGGATAGGACTTTAAGCTCCGAGGTTACTTCTATGCTGTCTTGCCCTTCTCCTTTGGAGAAGGGTTGGGATGAGGTCCTTCAAATTTATTTGGAATCGCTTTGAGATAGTTGTAGATTGACCCCCGAAATCTAAATTTATAAAGCGAATGATGATTAAAATTTTTCCAGAGAACCCAGCACCACGCCATATAAGTATGATAGTGGATGTGTTGAAAAAAGACGGCGTTATTATCTATCCAACCGATACGGTGTATGCCATAGGTTGTGATATGAAAAACCAAAAAGCTATTGACAGGCTTTGCCAAATCATCGGCAAAAAACCGGAAGAGGCTAACCTCTCCCTGATTTGTTCTGACCTCAGCCATTTATCTGAGTACACCACCCCCTTTGATAACCGAATTTATAAGATGATGAAAAAGTGCCTGCCAGGGCCTTATACCTTCATTCTTAAAGCCAACAACATGGTACCAAAACTCTTTAAAAATAAAAAGAAAACCATTGGCATCCGTGTGCCGGATAACAGCATCCCCTTAGAAATAGTGCGGGAGTTGGGCAACCCCATTGTTACCGCCAGCATACATGATAACAAAGCCCTTGGAGAATATTTTACTGACCCCGAAGAGATAAACGGGTACTTTAAAGACCGTGTGGACATAATCATCAACGGCGGCTTTGGAGATAACCAAGTTTCTACCGTAATCAATTGCAGCAATGGCGAGATAGAACTTATCCGCGCTGGCAAAGGAGAAGTAGAAAGCATTATGAGTTAATATTTTTTAGTGGGTGATAAGCTGCGAAGCCCCGCCTAAAGGCGGGGCTTCGCTTTTTATTATTTCGGAAACTGAATAGTGGTTTCAAAAGGAGTATAGTTACAAGGTTTTAAATCATCTGACCTAGATTTTATTTCTTGAAACCATTCCAAAATATCTGTATCTCTAGTTGACATCTTACCAGTATTCTTCGAAAAGGCATATTCTCCTTTAGTCGTCTTAATATATAGTTCCATTTCGGGACTATCAGTAATAGTTATTTTACTTGAATCTAAACCTGATATAACAAATTTTTGAAAGTTGGTTTTGATACTGTCCCAAATCTGATTTGTGACTTGCTTACAGAATGAACCTCTCTTAAAAGCAAATTGGTCACCCCAATACTTTAACTTTAGACTACTATCAACACTAATTGCTTCAAAAGGACAGAACCCTTCACAACCGTAGCCTGCAAAAGCAACTGTTACTTTTAATATTCTTTCCTCTGATTTATTAGGAATTTTACTCCCTTGTTTACAAGCAAGCAGAATAAGTAAAATAGATAATTTTAAAATATGGTTTCTTGTTTTCATAATTCTCCCTCCCCCACAAAACTACCTAATTTCTCTCAATCCAATTCTTATAAGCAAATGCAACCCAATCAGGAGGGAATTAAAAGTTCTTAGGGGGCTTAAAAATTCTATCAGTAAACCTTAAATAGTGGTCAGTACAGCTCACCTACCCTTCTGTAGGCATGGCGTAGTTATCTGTAAAGTTCAAAACTCAGTCAGTAGAATAAGAATAGTGGTTAGGAGGGTTAAAACCTCAATCAGTAGCCTTTGAATGTGCTACGGCAACCGTACTAACCACTACGGCAATACTACCGACCATTACGGCAATGCTACTGACCACTTTTTAGTGTCTTTTAATAGAAATGGGTGGTGGGATTAGGTGTTGGGATTTCCCCAAAACAAAACCGCCCTGCTGCTTTAGCGGGGCGGGTTGTGTAATTATTTTTTTAAAAGATAATCCGCCAGATTTTTAAGAAGGGTATTAAGAGTTTTGGGTGCAACATACCCAAGCTTACCATTAATTTGTTGAGTAGAAATCATAGTTAGCATATTAAGGCGGCAAATGCCCGGAGCTTTTAAACCTGATAATTTGTAATCAGTGTGTGCTGTATCCAACAGAATGTCAAAATCAGGAATAAACTGATGCAATTGAGATGTAATACCGCAAACCAAAACATCACCATATTTAGGAAACTGCCTAAGCACCAGTGCTGGGCGCAATTTCTTCTCTTTGTCCTGCGGAAAAATAGTAAGTATTATAAATCCTTCTTCCACTTTTTATATTCCACATTGGGTTCTTTAATATCAGCATTGGTGTAGGTAGGTTCATTTTCTCCATAACCCTTTAAAAAAGAAGTTGCAGAAAAATCCTTCCACATTTGTTGGTCATCCTCCTCCTCTAAAAAGGTAACAATAACCTTTGTTTTAGAGGTAATTGCGGGCTTTTCATTTAAGGTAATTTTACCTTTCTCATAAAATCCTTTAATAGTGGTAAGCATAGGTTTGTTTAAATTATTCTATGGCAAATTTAATTGAAATAAAACGGAATGATAACTACCCCTCTTCCCAAAGCAAAACCGCCCTGCTGCAGTAGCGGGGCGGTTTGTGTTTAAGTAATTCTTAAAAGGAATTTTAGCTTTCAGCTTCTGGCTTTTCTGTTTCGGGGCTTTCCCATCCGCAGCGGTTGCCAAAATACTTTTTGAATTTTTCCTTTTCTTCAGGATTCATGTTTTGCCATTTCTCATGCCATTTGGCTTTCCAATGCTCCCCTCCTACTCCACCGCCACATCCGCAACCACCTCTGCGCCATCCGCCACCTTTATGGCCTCCAAAGAGTATTTTAGAGAGGATTAATAGCCCGACACCTTGTATCCAAGTAATGTGTGGCCCATGGAAAAGTTCAGGCACTAATGCATTCCAAAGCATCATTACAGCATAGCTGAAAACTAAGGCAGCTAATGCCACTAATACGCCTATTTTTAAGGCTCTTGCCATCCAGTATTTTTTCATTTCTTTTTGTTTTTAATTGTTAATTAATTCATCATACAGCACACTAAGTTCTTCTCTTAAAAACTTAACTGCATAATGTTTACGCGAGATGAGGGTATTGATAGTAACTCCTGTTTGTTCAGCAATTTCTTTAAAGCTTCTGTCCTCCAGCTCATGCATAATAAATACATCACGCTGTTCTTTGGGCAGAGCCTCTAAAGCAGTAGCCAATTGTTCCCAAACTAAGGCACGGGTGTAGGTTTCATCCGGCGCTTCTGATGCATCAGAAGAGAGGATTTCTAGCACTTCATTCATGCCCATTTCATCATCTTCTCCTTTTGAGAAATTGAAGGATGATGCATATTCGGGTTTCTTTTTACGGTACCAATCAATCACCTTATTGCGTGCCACGCGGAAGAGCCAATTGGCAACCTGCTCAATGGGTTCCATGAGGCGCACTGTTTCGGTGAGTTGGTAAAAGACATCCTGCAGAATGTCTTCCGCATCGTCTTCATCTTTTACCCGGCGCCGGATAAAATCTAAAAGACGGCTGCGTTGCTGCACCACAGCATCACGGATAATTTCATTCTGTCCGTCAGCCATGGTTAATTGTAGGGTTATAGCCTTTTCCTTCATCTTGATAATACAAGACGATGGCTTTTGAAATATATTTTAATGGAGAGAGATTGATAGGGCAAAATTAGTATTGAGTTATGAGTGTTGAGTTATGAGTTGAAGCTTCATTTATAATTATTAATCTTTAATTCTTAATTGGATTTCTATCTTTGCACCCATGAAAAAGCTAATCATTATAACAGCAATTGCATCATTGGCATTGCTAAATAGCTGCGATGAAAAGAAAAAACTTTCTACTGATGTAGTGGAGGCAGCACCTACATCTGTAAAATTCAGCAATCCAAAACATAACTTCGGGAAAATTGAAGAAGGAGAAAAAATATCTTATGAATATGAATATAAAAATACAGGGAAGAATGCATTGGTAATTTCAATGGTTACCACCCCTTGTGGCTGCACTACCCCGGAGTATTCCAAAGACCCTTTGGACCCAGGAAAAACAGAATATATAAAAGTTACTTTTGATAGCAAAAATAAATATGGCAAACAGAATAAAGAGCTTACTGTAATTGCCAACACAACCCCACCAGAAAGTGTAATTGAATTTACAGTAGAGGTGGAGGATAAGAAGAAATAAGTTGTTGGTTATTAGTTGCTGGTTGTTAGTTAAAATCCACACAGCAATCACTTTCAACTTTAAACATTAAACATTGAACTTAATAAAAACGAATGATAGACTTAAACACAATTCTCCTTATGGGACAACCTGCCGGTGGGAAATCTGGCGGTGGCATGGGACAACTTATTATGATACCACTTATCCTTGTGGTATTTTATTTCTTTATGCTTCGCCCACAACAGAAGAAAGCAAAAGAGCAAAAAGAATTTAAAGAGGGCGTAGGCAAAGGAGATAAAGTAGTAACCATTGGTGGGGTGCATGGTAAAATAATAGAAGTGCGTGATACCACTTTCATTTTGGAAGTAGGCAATGCATTGAAGCTTGAGGTGGAGAAATCTGCTATCTCTGTGGAGATGACCAAGGCGCTTACTGCTGAGGTGAAGGCTTAGTTTTTAATTCTTAATTTGAAAAAAATATAACCACATAGTTACATAGAAAAACTATGT
>JAPLCZ010000122.1 GCA_026391915.1 Bacteroidota bacterium
GAACGGAGTCATCAGTAAAATTGCCAAAAGCATTATTGATACTGATGCTGTGCTGATTGAAGGCAAAGGTTTAGGTGCATCCATAGGTTGGGCTGATATGCGTGTAAATTTTGCCGACCCTGGTTTTGAGTTTAAAGAAGATATTGATAGCGGTTGTGAAGCTGCTGCTTTTGGTGGCATAACCACAGTGGGTTTAATGCCCGAAACGCAACCATTGGTTACCACAAAATCTCAGGTAGAATACATACTTAACCGCAGCCGCGATAAGGTGGTAAATGTTCTCCCATTTGGGCGCATTGCCAATAAAGATGGTTGCCTTACAGAGATGGTGGATATGCTAAACTCAGGGGCATTAAGTTTTACCTCTGGCTATAAAAGTATAAGTGATGAGGGCTTTTTATTAAGGGCAATGCTCTACGCCAAAAGCCTGAACATACGCCTTGCATTTTTTGCAGAAAACTGCGGAATTGCAGGTATTGGGGTAGTGAATGAAGGTTTAGTAAATGTGCAACTTGGGTTAAAAGGTTCTCCTGCTTTTGCAGAAGAAGTAGAAGTGCAAAAAATTATTTCTATTGCTAAATATAATGGCACTCCCGTGCATCTATCAGGCATTAGTACCAAGCGCGCTGTGGAGCTAATTGCAGAAGCCAAAAGAAAGGGGCTAGATATTACTGCAGAGGTTTACATCAACCATTTAATGTTTGATGAAAGCCATATTGCAAACTTTGATACCAACCTAAAACTGCGCCCACCTTTGCGAACTGCAGAAGACAAAGCCGCCCTGATTGATGCCCTTGAACGCGGTATTATTGACATAGTTTCCAGCGACCATAGCCCACATGAGGAAGACGCCAAACATTGCGAATTTGATTTGGCTTCTTATGGCGCTATAGGCACCCAGACTTTATTCTCTCAACTTATTGCAGTGTATGGAGTGCAGAAAATTGCATTTATCTCCAATCTGCTTTCTGCAAGACCACGTAAAGTTTTTGGGGTGGAGGTACCAACTATTAAAGAAGGAAACAATGCAGAAATAACTGTTTTTTCTGCTACAGAAAAATGGACTTTGAATAGCAAAACCAATAAATCAAAAGCCATCAATACACCCCTTTGGGGTAAGGAGCTGCAAGGCAAAGCCGTGGCACTCATCAATAAAAATCAGGTGAAAGTATTAGCCTAAAACCATGAACAAAATTATAAGAAATGGGGTGATAGGCGGGCTTGCTGTTATGGTATTGTTTGCGGCTGCCTATTTCATCAACCCAAAAAATATACAAAGCGGCTTTCTGCTTTTTATTAGCAATTTTATGATGTTTGGGGTGGCTATGTTTACTGCTTTGCAGGTGCGCAAACAAAACGGAGGCATCCTCAATTATAATGATAGTCTTGGGTATATTTTCATCACCTATTTAGTGGCTTTGGTAGCTTATAATGTTTTGAATTTTATTTTTATTGCCAGCTACCCTGCCATTCAAAATGATTTAATTGCCTTTAGGAAATCAACTATAACAGATGCCGTACAGCTCAAAGAATTTGAAGCCAACCTCACCAAAACAGGCATTATGCGGATGATATTTTTCCAATGGGTTTTTAATATCCTTATTTTTGCCGTGTTAGGTTTATTAATCTCTTTAATTTTAACCATCTTTGTGCGCAAAGAACCACAGGAATAAGCATGGATATATCTATAGTAATACCCCTTTTTAATGAAGACGAAAGCCTGCCGGAACTCCATGCGTGGATAGTAAGGGTAATGCAGGAAAATCAATTTTCGTATGAAGTTATTTTCTGTGATGATGGCAGCAAAGACAAATCATGGGAGGTAATTAAGCAACTCGCTGAGTTGGATAAAAACGTAAAAGGACTTTCTTTCCGCCGCAACTATGGCAAATCTGCCGCACTTAACGAGGGCTTTAAAGCCGTGGAAGGCGATGTAGTAATTACTATGGATGCTGACCTCCAAGACAGCCCTGATGAAATCCCCGAACTCTTTAAAATGATTAAAGAAGGCGGCTATGATTTGGTATCTGGCTGGAAAGAGAAACGCTATGACCCCATCACCAAAACTGCTCCTACCAAACTCTTTAACTGGGCAACCCGCCGCATGAGTGGTATAGAGCTACACGATTTTAATTGCGGCCTAAAAGCCTATAGAAAAGATGTGGTAAAAAGCATTGAAGTATATGGCGAAATGCACCGCTACATACCCGTAATTGCCAAATGGGCTGGCTTCAATAAAATAGGTGAAAAGGCAGTGGCGCACCAAGCCCGCAAATACGGCACTACTAAGTTTGGTTTAGAGAGGTTTACCAATGGCTTATTAGATTTACTTTCCATACATTTTGTAGGCAGATTTGGCAGACGCCCCATGCACTTTTTTGGTACTATGGGCATGGTTTCATTCCTAATAGGGTTAATGATTTCCTTCTACTTAATTGGCTACAAAATCTATTATGAGTTTGCTAAAGATACCCTTACCCGCCCAGTAACAGACCAACCCGTTTTCTATCTTGCACTGGTTGCCATTATAGTAGGTACCATACTTTTTATTGGCGGATTTTTAGGCGAACTCATCAGCCGCAATGGGCAGGAGAGAAACTACTACCACAAAAAAGGTAGTATTGGGGTGGGGGAAGAATAGTAAAAAATTTCAGGTTTCCTTCCCAGCCGATATCTCCCGAAGGGGACTCGGCGGCAGAAAAAGGTTGAACCGTGAGTCATGCTGAGGCACGAAGCATCTGTGTGGTTAAATTATTTTATGAGGGAACAGAGTTCCTTCACTCCGTTCAGGATGACACCCCGCTGACGTGCTTCACTCCCCAACTTTAAACTTTAAACTCAAACTACCCCAGCACCTGTATCACCCAATCCGCATTGCCGGGGCCCATGCCCTCCAGCACCAGCACCGTATTTTGGCTATCATAGCCATACTCCCCAGCGCGGTGGTTTACAGTACTATTAATAGGAATCATTGTAGGTGGTAAGGCAGGTGGTGCAAGCTGCCCATCAGGCATATAATGGCTAAAATACAATTGATACATGCTATCAAGGCTTTCATTAATTGCCAAAACATGCACATCAGCATCCGAAATAGTTACATCTGGGGCTAAAACCTGCCCCATATTTATAGTACCACTCTTGGTTTGCGTAGTGCTGCCAGAAGTTGGGTTTATTACATAATCATCATATTTAGCAGTATTTACCCCATCCCACACACTCTTGCCTACTTGCGCCAAAAAGGTTAAATCATCATATAAATCATTACCTGCTGCCACCCTATCCACTGCTGCCTGGCTCCTGAAGCCTTTTTCTTTATCATAAAGCACTATTGCCTCCTCCAAAAGCGTTACCTCATCCCGCAATTCTTGTATAGTAACAATAGTAATATGCACCCCACCAAGCGCAGACAAATTATCCTCTGCGTGAGATGCCAAAACTCTGGCCGCCACAGTAAGTTTAAGCGAATCAAGCTGGCTAAAGGCATCCCCTGCAAGCCTTTGCTTACCCTCATTATTAGGGAAAGCATTCAAAAATCTTTGGCGCATTTTAGTAGCCGCCGCCTCTACAATAGCATCTTGGTCATCACGGGCAATGCGCTTCTCCACCACCCTCTCCATATAATAAGTATCCGGCTTTACATTATATAAAACCACCCTTTTAGCCTCAATAATCGCCCTTTTGGCAGGGGTAAAGCCCATATCAAGCAATTCCACCTCATCCCTAATGGCGGCATCCCGCATAATGATGGTTTTAATGTTCAGCTCAGCATCTGTAATTTTAAACTTTCTACCTTTTACTTCGTGGCTCATAGCGTATATCTTATTAAAATGATAGTGCGAAATAAATACCTATTTTTTATATACGCAAGTACTACTGTATATTTTTTTTAATGATGCCAATTTCTATTAATAAAAGGCAAATACACGTAAAAGATTTTAATACCACCCAAAATAAATGATATGCTATTATAAAGTAGCTACCCAACCCACCAAAGCAGTTTATAGCAAGGGAAAAGCAGTTGCATAATGGTATTTAACTGCTTTGCTGGTGCACCTGATATCTTTTGCTTACTATAGAAATAATTAGGTTGATGATGAATATGCCACCCACTATAATACACCCCCATTTTGGCTAAAGCCCAAAGCAAAATGAGATACTCCAGCCCCTTAAAAGGGGCTTTAACTTTCAATACATTTACAACAATATCGAAGAAGAAGTCCCCTTTAGAGCCTGTCCCGATTTTTCGGGAGGATTTAGGGGTAATTGGTGAGAAAAAACTGGTACCCCTTGCCAATTTAAAAAATACCTATACCTTTGACTAACCAAAAACAAACTATAATGAAAAACACACACAAAATTTTCTTAACTGCCCTACTGTTTTTAATAAGCAGCGCAGCCACAACCCTTACTGCACAAACAAAAGTAAGTGGTGGCATCTACGCCAACACCAAATGGACACTTGCCAAAAGCCCCTACCAAGTAACGGGAGACGTAACCCTATTCCCCAACGA
>JAPLCZ010000181.1 GCA_026391915.1 Bacteroidota bacterium
AAATTTGATAAGAAGGATGAGTTTACGGGTGTGCAAACCACCTACACAAATGAGGTAATAGTTATTCATGAATCTGCATTTAAGTTATTTGAAGATGCAGATGAATGCACTATAAAAATGGGTTTATGTTGTCAAAATAATAAATATTTTTTGGAATTGTATACTAAGACTACCGGATCTATAAAAGAGATTGAATACTTAACTGTAAAATTCACGAATGGTGTAATTAATAAACTAAGGAGATTCTCTTCTTCAAAAGAAGCAACTAAATCTTTCAAAAGTGGTAATAGTGTAAGTGAACAGGTTTTTTATTTTAGTTTAAAAGGTAATGATCTTTTTTATTTAAAAGAAAATTTAATTGACAAAGTAAGAATAGAGTTCTCCTATAGTCCAGCTAAGGACAGTAAATTAAGTAGTAGTGATGGTGAAAAATTAAAAAATTATGCCGGATGTTTGATTAATAAAATGGAATTAAAAAAAAAGGATAATATAGCTGCTAAGGTTAACAAATTGGACTCGCTTAATACTAATAAAAGCATTGGAACAATCAGCCCCAAATCAGAAAAATTATCGCAAGGTAGCATTTTGAAAAATAGCAATGGTGATTATATTTTAAAATTGGATAGTTCAAATATTCATGTAAAAATTATGAAAATAGAAAAAACAACTCTAACTTATAAGGATTGGGATAATATTGACGGGCCGGATTATATTTTGGAGTTAAAGGAGATTGTGAAAGTGACTTTTTCCAACGGAAGTATTAAATATTTTAAAAAAGAATAAATAAAATGACTAAGAAATTTTTAAATCAAAAAGTGTTGGTAGTATTAATGTTTTTAGTATTATCTATTATGGCTTACTCACAAGACTGTAAGTATGAATTAAATGTGGTTGATAAATTCACAGGTGCTAAGAGTATTATAACTGATTCAAAACAAGGTAGATATTTCTACAGTACGCTAGGAGGTGCTGAAGCTTTTTTTCAAATTGTAAAAAATGCTTCTGAGTTTTCAATCTTTCATGAAGTTGTTTTTAATTCAGACACCAAAGAATCTTTCAAAATAGAAAAAGGACAACATTTAATTTTACTTTTGGCTAGTAATGATACAGTCTGTTTAACAGCAAATGAAACACGAATTGGTCCGAATGGATTAGTAGTTCAAAGTGTTTTAGGGGGTGTATCATACACTAGCGTTATTAAAAATTCATACACTTTAACAACAAGCCAAGCACAAAAAATAACTAGCAGTAATTTAAAGTCCGTTAGAACTGAGTATGAAATTCCAGATGGCACTAAACGTAATTTTGATATAAATGCGGATAAAAAAAAGGTTGAAGTATTAATTAAAATTATAGGATGTGTTAATGATGTTAAATAAAGTGGCTGTATATCTAAGATACAACTTTTGCTCTTGCTCTCCACAGCCTCGGTTGGTGGCACACCAAAAGGAAATAAATCAACTAAAAATAAGTGCTTGGTGTGCTACCAACCACGGCAAAAAATAAATCAACTAAAAATAAGTGCTTGGTGTGCTACCAACCACGGCAAAAAATTATAAATTTTGCGGATTTTGCTTATAAAGCAAAAGACTACGTTGTAGCTCTTGATAAATATAAGAAGGCTTTAGTATATAAACCTGATGATAAAAGAATAATTAAAAGGATTGCAGAATGCAGTAAATATGTTAGTTATAAAAATTACATTGACAGAGGAGATAGTTTATTTGCAAATAATTATTTCTTTCAAGCTAAAAGAGTTTATCAAGATTTTCAAACCCAATACCCTGATAAAAAAGACTTAGTAACTGCTAAAATTGCAGAGTGTGATGTTAGGTTAAACGAAAAACATTATACAGAACAAATGAAATCCGCTGAGGAGGAGTTCAGAAATAAAAAATATGAGGCTGCATTAAAAGGATATAAATCGGCTCTTCAATTTAAGCCGAATGATTATTACGCAAATGAACAATTGAAAAGGTGTGAACAAGAGATAAAATTTCTTCAACGGGGCAGTGACGATTCACTTAAAAATTATTCTTACTATGTTAGAGAAGGAGATAACTTTTTCAATATGAAGGAGTTCAGAAATGCCTTGGCATCATATAATAAAGCGAGATTATTTAAGCCAAACGATTCATATGCTTATTCTCAAATAATGACTTGTCAAGGTCTCTTAGGTAATAATAACAAATATGAAAACTATATGTCCATTGCTAATCAGTACTTTAATAAATCCGACTATAAAAATGCTGTAGTTTATTATAGATTAGCATTAGAATGGAGCCCAGATGATGACTTGGCTATTAAGCGAAGGAATTATTGTGAAAGAGAGATAGAGAAAAATGCAAATTATTCTCACCATATACAACAGCGTACAGAGGATTTTCATCGAAGTACTTATCTAACTGTTGCGGGAATAAGCTATTTATATAAGGCAAGAGTGAATCTTGAATATGCACCAATACAACATATGTCACTTGGTTGTGCATATAGTCTGTACTATTCAAGCGAATTTCCAGGAAGTAAAATAGAACCATACTTTAGATTTTATACAAAAAGGGATGCAGAAGGGTTATATTTAATGCTTAGTGCAGTATATACATCAATTAACTTCACTTACAATATTGACTCAAATATCACTGGCAAAATTAACGCTTCATCAATAGGGGTAGGTGGTGCGTTAGGATATAAAAAGGAATACGGTAATATTGTTCTAGATTTTTCAATGGGATTGCAGTATCTCAACTTTCCAACTTCCGTGTTTAATCTCGATTATCAAGGTGCGGAACTTCAACAATACTCTTGGTACATATATGGACCTGGTTCTTTATTTACCCCTAGATTCAGTATTGGATATAAATTTTAACTTTGTAGAGTATGCAAATTAGCAAAGCTTCAATCTTCACCTTTTTTACAATAGCATTATTGTTTTTTAGTTTATATAGCTGCATTAAGGTTAAAGAAAAACCTGACATTATCCCAACAAGTGTTGTTTTAACAAAAGTTGAGATAAATGAGTGCAAGGATAAATATGGAAGTAATTATTTTGATTTTGGTTCTGACGTTGATCCGTTCATCATTTTATCTGACAATTCATTTATAAATGATCTAATAAATGAAGAAAACAATTACAAGATAGATGTTTCAGAATCTCAGTTTCCCGTTGGTTGGGATGTTAATGTTAGTATGCCATCTTTATCTGAAGCCTACATAATTT
>JAPLCZ010000030.1 GCA_026391915.1 Bacteroidota bacterium
CATATTCTTCTACTTACACACTTTATGGGATAGTGTCACCATTTCCTTAAAAAGTGTAAATCGTTGTACTGATTTGTACATCGTGAAATTTGATAAAAAAGGGAAAGTGATATGGGCTAAAAGGGACGGAGGTATTGGTAATGATTTTCCTAGTTCATTATCAACTGATACGAATGGTTCCATTTACATTGCGGGCCATTATGACTCAACAACAGTTTTTGGAACCATCACCCTGAAAAATTCAGGGGCTGGTACCGATATGTTCATTGCCAAATATGATTCAAATGGGAAGGCTGTATGGGCACAATCATCAGCAGGAACCGATGATGACGGAGCTTATTGGATAGCAACAGATCAATCAGGAAATTCATATATTAGGGGCTCCTTTATGTCAGATACAATAAGTTTTGGTAGTTCAAGATTAGTGAATAGTAACCCAGGTGGTGCAGATATGTTCATTGCAAAATATAATTCCGCAGGTAAATTTGTTTGGGCACAACGTGCTGGTGGAGCTTGTAATGGAAAAGGATTGGATTGGTTACCAATTACTACAGACAATACTGGCCATATTTATATTTCCGGGGCTTTCTTTTCAGATAGTTTGAAGATTGGCAATCAAACAATTAAAAATACTAAAACTGGTTCTTTGGATATTTTTATTGCTAAATTGGATGCTAATGGGAGGACGATTTGGTTGAAGAAAGAAGGCGGAATTTATCATGACCAATGTACAGGAATAAGCGTTGACAACAAAGGTCATTTCGTAATTGCTGGCTTCTTTAATTCCCCTTCCATAACCTTTGGAGGAATAACACTCAAAAATTCAAACAGCACCATATCTAATGATATGTTTATCTCTAAGTACGATACCTCCGGCACAAAATTATTATGGGCCAAAAAAGCAGGAGGAGTTGGTGAGGATTATTGTTTAGATATTACTACAAATAATACTGGGGATATTTATGCAATAGCGACATCAAGAACAAATTCTTTAAAAATCGCCAACACAATACTTATTAATAATGGCTCATCCGATATTTATAGTTTTAAAATATGATAGTACAGGAAATGAGATATGGGCTAAGGCATATGGCGGTAAGAAAAATGATTTTGTTGCGGATATTGCCACAGATAAGATTGGTGATATATACATTATTGGGGGTTTTGAATCTTCAGCCATTACATTTGGTGGAACTACTTTAAAAAATAGCGACACTACAAGATCTGAGGTTTTTGTAGCTAAGCTAATTGGGGACTGCAAATCAATACCAAAGGCTAAGGTGGCTAAAGATACTACTATTTGTTTGGGAGGCAGCTGCAACATTGGAAGTATTGCTGTAAGTGGTAGCTCATACAATTGGGTATCAAAACCTGCTGGGTTTTCTTCCACTTTGGCTAATCCATATATATCACCCACACAAACAACAGTATTTTATTTAATTGAAACAATTATTTCTACAGGATGTAATAAAATGGATTCTGTGAAAATTACTTTGTCTTCGCCAAATAGTGATTACGTATATTTCAAGCCTTCATTAACGGTAAATTTTATTGCCAAAGACACCAATTTGGCTTCTTATTTATGGGACTTTGATGATGGCGGATACGCATCAATTTCTAATATAAAACATACATACCTTAATAAGGGAAGTTATACTATAATTCTTAAAACCATAGACAGCAAGGGATGTAGCAGTTCAACATCAAAAACTTTAAATATAGTTGCCATTCCATATTATAAAGTAAGCGGTAAGGTTACTACTTCTATAGGTGCATCATTAAAAACTTCTAAAGTTTATTTATTAAAATTCAACTCATCAGATACTACTATAAATGAGATTGACAAGGTTCTTTCGGATACTTTAGGAAACTATTCCTTTTATACGCAGGAAAGTTCTATTTACCTTTATGCATGGCCAGATTCTGCGAAATACCCAACCCAAATTCCTACTTGGTATGACACGGCTGTTGTTTACAGAAAAGCAAAGAGTATTAGTTTAAAATTAAATACAAATATTGTTGCCAATTTTTCTACTTTAGCAGGAACCAATCAGGGAGGCAAAGGATTTATTGGTGGCAAAATAACCAAATGTACAGGCTGCAAACAAGGTTCTGCAGGCAAGCCAATCCCTAATTTCAAAGTCCTTTTGTACGATGCCAATAGTAAGGTTGTTGCTTATGCCATAACAGATACAGGGGGCAATTTTAGTTTTAAAAACCTTGCTACAAATAGTTATAAAATTTATGTAGATAAGCCCCTTATTGATAATACCAAAGCACCACAGCTACAACTTACTTCTGCAAAACCAAAACTGGATTCTCTCATATTTGTCCTTTATGCAGATAGGCTGGAACAAGAAATTGTTACAAAGGTTTCTGAAGAATATAAAGCGGGTAATTATTTAATCAATATCTCCCCTAACCCCTTTACCCAAACCAGTACACTTAGCTACAAACTCCAAAAGCAAAACCCTGTGCAAATACAATTAATAGATATGCTTGGCAGAACGGTTAGCACCCTTACCAACGCTAACCAAAATGCAGGAGAGCATAGCTTAAACTTTAGTGCACCTAATGTTGGCGTTTACTTTCTCCGCATTGCAATTGGGGATGAGGTAGTAGTAAGGAGGGTGGTGATGGTGCGGTAGGCAACCAATACTTAAACAAATAAAAAAGCCACCCAAATTGGGTGGCTTTTTCTATTAAACATAATCTAATTTTATTTATGCTTTGGGCGCAGCGCCTTTAATTTCATCGCTTGCAAAGGAAGCATATTTTTCAAAATTCTTATTGAAGAACCCTGCTAATGTTTTTGCTTTTTCATCATAAGCATTTTTATCTGCCCAGCTATCTCTTGGATAAAGAATATCAGAAGGCACATTAGCACACTCCTTAGGTATGCTTAAGCCAAAGATAGGGTCAGTTTGGTAATTGGCGTTATCAAGTTTGCCTTCCAAAGCAGCAGCAATTAAAGCACGTGTGTAGGGGAGGCTAATTCTATTGCCCTCACCATAACCACCGCCAACCCAACCGGTATTAATCAACCAAACTTTTACATCCGTCTCATCCATCTTTTTGCCCAGCATCTCAGCATATTTGGTAGGGTGCAGTGGTAAAAAGGCAGCGCCAAAACAAGCAGAGAAAGTAGGTTGTGGTTCAGAAACTCCAGCTTCTGTTCCTGCTACCTTAGCGGTATATCCTGAGATAAATAAATACATAGCCTGTGGCTTGGTAAGCCTGGATATAGGAGGTAATACGCCAAACGCATCAGCAGTAAGGAAGAATATATTTTTTGGTGTTTTACCCACAGATTGCAGCAAAGCATTGTCAATAAAATCTAACGGATATGCAGTGCGGGTATTTTCTGTTTTGCTGCCATCAGCATAATCAATGCTTCTGCTGCCATCAATAAAATTGATGTTCTCTACCAATGCACCAAACTTAATGGCGTTATAAATCTGAGGTTCGTTTTTAGCTGAAAGGTTAATCACCTTAGCATAGCAACCACCTTCAAAATTAAATACGTTATTAGCATCCCAACCATGTTCATCATCCCCAATCAAACCTCTATCAGGGTCTGATGATAAAGTAGTTTTACCAGTGCCTGATAACCCAAAGAACACAGCAGTGTCGCCATCCTTACCTACGTTAGCAGAGCAATGCATACTCAATACGCCACGGTCATGAGGCATTACAAAATTTAATACTGTAAAAATTCCTTTCTTAATTTCTCCAGTATAAGCAGTACCACCAATCAAAATTATTTTTTTAGTAAAATTTATAATAGCAAAATTGCTTTGGCGGGTACCATCAACCTCCGGGTCAGCCATAAAGCTTGGGGCAGCTATCACATGCCAATCAGGGGCAAAAGATTTTAGCTCATCAGCATTGGGGCGAAGGAATAAATTATTAGCAAATAGATTTTGAAAAGCGCTTTCTGTTACCACACGCACATTCAATCTGTACTCAGGCAAGGCACAAGCATAGGCGTCACGCACAAAAATCTCTTTACCATTAATGTGATTGATTACTTTGTTGTAAAGAGCATCAAACCTCTCTGGGGTAAATTTGATATTGATATCTCCCCACCATACAGAGTTTTCTGTTATGTCATCACACACTAAAAATTTATCTTTGGGAGACCTACCAGTGAATTTACCTGTATCGGCAGCTAAAGCACCGTTATCACAAAGTTTTCCTTCCCCATTTTTGATGGCATATTCCACCAATTCAGCTGGTGATAGATTCCAATGGGCTTTTGTAGTGCCATTGAGTCCTAATTCTTGCAATGCGGTTTTAGCATCACTGATTGCTTCAATCATATAATATTTTTTTGCGTTGTTTAAAAAAGAGTGGCAAATTTAATAAAAGCCATCCTTATGTAAAAACTGATATTTATCAATTGGGATAAAAACAAAAAAAGGAATGACAGAGTCACTCCTTTTTGTTTTAGGATAGATAGTTAAGAAAGAACTATTTCTTTTCTTCTTTCTTTCCTTCTTTCTTTTCTTCCATTTTAGGCTCTTCTTTTTTAGTAGAGTCTTTCATGGTAGAATCAGTAGCTGGAGGTGTTACTGGAGCAGTTTCTTCTGTTTTAACAGAATCTTTGTTCTCGCCTTCGCCTTCAGTTTTTTTGTCGTTATTGCAAGCATAAAATGCCATGGTTCCTGCAATGACAGCTAAAGTTAACAGTTTTTTCATCTTTAAAGAGTTTTTTAGTTTAAAATTATTAAGTAGTTTGTTGTTGTTATTTATTTTTAGTAGCGGTATCAGTGGTTGTGCTATCCCCGCTTGGCTTAGTTTCGTTTTTGCAGGAAACTAAATTTAAACTACCTGCTAAAACTAAGAATAATAATAATTTTTTCATTCGCCCCAATGGACTGCTAATCGGGTACAAAATTAAACAAATTTATTTCAGAGCAAAATTTTTTATTTTTTTCTGAAAACTAATGTTAGCGGCACACCAGTAAAATTGAAGTTTTCCCTTATCTTATTTTCTAAATATCTTTTGTAGTTCTCCTTGATATACTGAGGCATATTGCAGAAAAACCCGAATGTTGGAGCAGGGGCAGGCAATTGTGTTATGTATTTTATAGTGATGAATTTTCCTTTGTTTGAGGGTGGTGGATGCGACTCAATTAAGGGTAAAATGGTAGTATTTATTTTATTAGTAGGTATTTTTTTCTTCCTGTTTTCATAAACTTCAACAGCAATCTCAATTGCTTTATGGATTCTTGTTTTCTCTAAAGCAGAAACAAAAATCATAGGTACATCTACAAAAGGAGCTATCTTTTCTTCAATAGTTTTTTTGTAGGCATCCACAGTTTTGTGGTCTTTTTCTACCAAATCCCATTTGTTAATTAAAATCACAATACCCTTTCTTCTTTTTTGTGCAAGGTGGAAAATATTTACGTCTTGCGACTCCATTCCAGTTTGCGCATCAACCAAAAGAATACATACATCAGCCTCTTCTACAGAATGTATAGCACGCATTACGGAATAGAACTCTATATCTTCATCCACCTTAGCTTTTTTACGAAGCCCTGCAGTATCAATCAAATAAAACTCATTGCCAAATTTATTGTATTTGGTATGTATGGAGTCTCTTGTGGTACCTGCTATATCAGAAACTATATTTCTTTCTTCGCCTAAAAGCATATTTACCAAAGTGGATTTACCAACATTGGGTCTACCTATAATAGCAAACTTTGGAATTTTAGCTTCTTCCTCTTGCACTTCATCAGCCCCAATAAGTTCTACAACCCTATCTAATAATTCTCCTGTACCGCTACCATTAACAGAGGAAACAGAGATTATTTCATCAAAGCCCAAAGAATAAAAAACGTGGGTTTGCCCAATACGTCCAAAATTATCAACCTTATTGGCAACTATAATTACAGGCTTGCCAGAACGCCTTAGCACATTGGCAAAAGCCTCATCTTCAAAAGTGATATCCGTGGTTACGTCCACCATAAAAAGGAGCAGGTCGGATTCCTCCATTGCTATCTCTACTTGTTTGCGGATGGCAGTTTCAAAAAAGTCATCGGAATCTGTAACGTATCCTCCTGTATCTACAATAATAAATTCTCTACCACACCACTCTGTTGTGCCGTAATGCCTGTCTCTTGTTACTCCGCTTTCATCATCAACAATGGCTTTACGGGATTCAACAAGCCTGTTGAATAAGGTTGATTTGCCAACATTGGGTCTGCCTACTATGGCTACTATTTTACTCATGATTATGCTGCAAAGGTAAGCTAAGGGAGGGGAAGGGGTTAAGGCAATGTATAATTGACCAAAGTTCTGTTAAACTATAACCTAATTTTGTAGCGTCTATTTCAACCTCATTATTATGTCCAATCCTTCCAAATTAATACTGTCCCTTAAACAAAAATGCCCCAACTGCCACAAAGGCAATGTTTTTATTTTTCCTAATTATCACATAAAATTTATGCGGATGCATGAATTCTGCCCTGCTTGCGGGTTTAAATTTGAGATTGAAACAGGATTTTTTTGGGGCTCTATGTACATCAGTTACGGCATTACTGTCCTTATATCTTTGGTGATTGGTATTGGGCTACACTTATTGCTTAACGACCCTAATGTGTGGGTTTCATTAGGGGTAATATCCGCAGTGTTGGTTGCTATATCCCCCCCAATTTTTCGGTTTAGCAGAATGGTAATGCTGTACTATTTTTCCTTTGTAGATTTTGATAAGAAAACAAAATAGGAATGGCAGATAACTAATTACTGTTATCTAAATTTGCAGCTAATAAATAAAAAACTAAAAGATAAAATGGGTAATTTTCCTGCTGAACTAAAGTACACAAAAGACCACGAATGGATTAAAATTGATGGTGATATAGCCACCATTGGTATAACAGATTTTGCACAAGGCGAGTTGGGTGATATTGTTTATGTGGATATAGACTCCCTTGGCAATACCTTAAACCTTCATACAGTATTTGGAACCGTGGAAGCGGTGAAAACAGTTTCTGATTTATTTATGCCTCTCTCTGGCGAAGTAATAGAACTTAATTCAAAACTAGATACCAACCCAGAGTCAGTAAACAAAGATGCTTATGGCGATGGCTGGATGATAAAAATAAAAATCAGCAATCAGGCAGAGGTGGGTGATTTATTATCCGCTGCTGATTACGCAGCTTTGGTTAGCTAATAGTTAGAACAGCACTATTTCAGTTCTCAAAAATTATAGGTTTTATGCCATTACATGGACAATTGTAATAGGCATATTATGCAGCCTCCCCGGTAAAACCCTGCCCGTAATTTCCCTTTGGGATTTCCTTAGTTTTGATAAAGCTGCCCATGCCTTTACCTATATTGTATTCACTTTACTTTGGGCAAATACTTTTTCAAAACAAAGCAAAACTATTTTGTTTAAAACTCATCCTGCTTCTGCTGCTTTCTTTATTGGGTTGGCTTATGGAATACTTATAGAAATACTACAAGGCGCTTTATTTATTGACCGCAGCGCAGAGGTTTTGGATGTAATTGCAAATAGCATAGGCGGCTTGATAGGTTGGGGATTGTTCAATCTAACAAACAAAAAGAGGTAAGGACTTTTCAGTTCACTACTCTCCCACAAACTGCCTCAAAAACCTTAAATCATTTTCGTAGAAAAGGCGTATGTCCTGGATGTTGTATTTCACCATGGCAATGCGTTCTATGCCCATGCCAAAAGCAAAACCAGTGTAGCGGTTGCTATCTATCCCGCAGTTCTCTAAAACATTAGGGTCAACCATTCCGCAACCAAGCACCTCAAGCCATGCAGGTTCTTCTTTCCCGGTTTGTGAGTTAACTTTTTTCCATAGAATATCCATTTCTGCAGAGACCTCAGTAAACGGAAAATAAGAAGGGCGGAAACGGATTTCTGTTCCCTCACCAAACATCTCCTCCACAAAATAAAATAGCGTTTGTTTTAGGTCAGAAAAGGAGACTCCTTCATCCACATAAAGCCCTTCCATTTGGTGGAAGTTTGGGGAGTGGGTGGCATCACTATCTTTTCTATAAACCCGCCCAGGCATCACACTGCGTATAGGAGGTTGTTGGGTTTCCATCAGTTTTATTTGTACGGGTGAGGTGTGGGTTCGCAAAACAATATCTGGGTTCTGACTTATAAAAAAAGTATCTGCCATATCCCTTGCAGGGTGGTCAGTAGGTATGTTAAGTGCGGTGAAATTATGCCAATCATCTACAATATCCACATCCTCCGCCACGGTAAATCCAATGCCCGCAAAAATATCCACCATCCTATTTCTGATAATAGTTAATGGATGCAGAGAACCAGTATTAATAGGCATCCCATCCAATGAAATATCAAGCCCCGCATTTTTAGTTTTAATAGCAGAGGTTTCAATATGTTCGCGGGCTGCCTCAAACTTTTGTTCAGCCAATTCCTTTAGGCGATTAATCTCTTGCCCAAACTCTTTGCGTTTATCAGCGGCTATGTCTTTCATCTTGGTAAATAGATTCGGCAGAATTCCCTTTTTACTTAGCCATAGTAATCGGAAATTTTCCAATTGTTCTTTGGTGCTAAGGGGTGCTTCCTCTACTTCCTGCAAATATTCGGGGATGGTTTTTTCTTCCATGCTTGGTTTAAAATAAAGTGCAAATATCCCTGTTTTTTGTGGAGTAGGAAAATGGTGAGGTGAAAGCAAATTCTAAAATATCGGCACTATGTTTTCAGTTTCCTATTCACTATGAAATACCTACCGCTGCAAATTCTTTTTCTGCTTTTTGCTATCAAAGCACATGCACAATTCAGCCTTGATAAAACCGAATATGATTTCGGAGAAATGATGGCGGACAATGAACGCTATATTGATTTTAACCTCACCAACACAGGTGCCGATGAATTAACTTTACTGCGTGCTGATTTCCCCGATGATGTGGCAGTGAGGTATTCCAAAAAGATAATTCCCATAAAAGAAACTGGCATTATCCGTGTGAAAATAAACCCAACCAACCTTGGGAAATTTGAAAGAACAATCACCATTTATTATGGCAGTAGCCCCAAGCCTTTTAATCTTACCATAAGAGGTATTGTTAAAGAATTACCCAATGACATCCAAACCAATTGCCCTGACTTCAACAGCACCAAAGAACAGAAAATTGTTACTGCTGATTTCACGGTAACCGTATTAGATGCAGAAACTGACAAACCCATTGCAGGGGCAAGGGTTCCATTTAATCCACTTATCTTAAAGTCAAAATTTTTTGTTACTGGTTTTGATGGCAAATTCAGAGAGGATATCCCCATTGGGATTTATGATATTGATGCTTCTGCCAAAAATTACCTTCCTGCTCATCAACGCATGTATATTGGTAAAGAAGAAAAAGGAATTACTTTCCGCTTAGAGCCTATTAAAAAGCCATTGGACTCAACAAAAATTGCCATAACAATTCCTGAGAAAAAGCAAGAGATTGAACATAAGAAACCCATCACCACTACTGAAAAAAGAACTGCTGAAGATAAACCCGGTGAGCTCCCCCGCCTTGAGTACAAACCCAATAATATTGTTTTTTTAATTGATGTTTCCGCATCTATGGATGAGCCGGATAAACTTCCTTTGCTCAAAGAATCCATGATTAAAATGGTGAGTGCGCTGCGGGATATTGACAAGATAACTATTGTAACCTATGCCACCGGAACCGAGGTGGCAATGACCACCACCACCGCAGATAACAAACGCAAAATTGGTAGGGTGATTAAACACCTAAAAGCAGGTGGATTCACCCAAGGAGGCAAAGGAATAAGGTTAGCATATCAGGTAGTAGAAGACAATTTATTGGACAGCGGAAACAACCAAGTTATCCTTGCTACGGATGGAGATTTTAACCTTGATAAATCTGACGATGTGCTGTATGAATTCATTAGGCAACACAATGAAAAAGGAATAAAAATGTCAGTTGTTGGTTGTGGCAAAAACCCGCGTGCTTTAAAGAAGATGACTAAAATAGCCTCTGTAGGTAACGGCAATTTTATACAAGTAGCCAAAGGGATTGATAGCGAAGAATTGCTGATAGAAGAAGTGAAGAAAAATGCGAGGAGGTAGGTTCCTCTAAATTCCATAAATCATTTTAAGTAGTTTCTCCAATGCCTTATCAGATAAAGTTCTTTTTAAAAACATTATTGGCCCAACCATGTTTCCCACATTATATACAGGCTTTGGTTTTTTAGTTTTTAAAATTTTCTCAATAAGTTTAGCAATAATAATAGGCCCTGGTGCTGCCTCCATATTTTTGTACATGCCTGCTTCCATCTTTAAAACTTTCTTTTCGTACACAGAGTTTTCGGGCAGTATTAAATCTGCTCTCATTTCTGTTTTTACATCGGCAGGGGATATTGTACAAACCTTAACACCAAACTCCATTAACTCCATTCTGTAAGCCTGTGTAAATCCCGCTAAGGCAGTTTTAGATGCGGTATAACCACTGAGATAAGGCACACTAATTTTATCAACCAATGAAGTAATATTAATAATATGCCCATCTCTACGCAAACGCATTTCTTTACCCAACGCTTTCATAAGCCGTACTGAGCCAAAGAAGTTTGCTTCAAAAATCTGTTTTAGTTTATCCATGGATACTTCTTCCACAGACCCTATCTGCGCCATGCCAGCATTATTTATCAGCACATCAATATCACCAACTTCTTTTATGCAAGCATAAATAGAACTCTCATTGCATAAATCTAAATTCACGTAACGCACCCCTTCAATCTTATCTCTTATCCTATCCACATTTCTGCCTGTACCTATCACCTGATAATGTGCTTGGGCTGCAAGATATTTTGCTACCTCACGCCCAATACCCTTGGATGCGCCTGTTATTAATACTCGTTTTACAGCCATAAATGTAAATGTTTTTCGGCAAATATAAACCTATTTCTATAAGAAGGATTTAGTTAATTATGCTTCTATTAAATTCATTGAAATAAGAAAACAATAATTACTATTGTAATTCAAAGATTATTGATAACTTGTGCGGGATTTCAATACTTACCTATTGATTTCAATTAATTATTAACATTGCCCCAAACACCAAACCTATTGGCACAGATTTGATAAAACCGCCACCATTATGAACCACTACGAAGACCGATTACACAAAGCAAACGAAATTATTAGCCGCGGCAGAGATATGGGGCTTGGGCAGTTAGCTACCGAAGATACCCAACTTTACGGCAGAGAAGTAAAACTAAAAGGCAAAGACTACATCAACTTTAGCTCTTGCAGCTATTTTGGTTTAGAGATGGACCCACGCCTCAAAGCATCTTCTATTGATGCCATTGATAGGTATGGTACCCAGTTCTCTTCGTCGCGGGCTTATATCTCTTTGGGGTTATATACCGAGTTGGAGAAAAGCATGGAAGAAATATTTGGGCAACCTATTATCCTTGCGCCAACAGTTTCTTTAGGGCACGTATCCAACATCCCTATTTTAGTAAAAGAAAATGATGCAGTAATACTTGATGAACAAATGCACACAAGTGTATCTACCGCTACGGGTTTGCTAACTGCCCGCAAGATTACTGTAGAAATGGTGAGGCACTCAAGGATGGATAAGCTTGAGGAAAGAATTATTGAACTCTCCAAAACCCATAAGCGCATTTGGTATATGCTGGATGGTGTGTACTCCATCTATGGTGATTTGGCTCCCGTAAAAGAATTATATGCTTTGTTAGAGAAATACAATAATCTACACCTTTATGTAGATGATAGCCATGGTATGAGTTGGGCAGGTAAATACGGCAGGGGATATTTCCTGAGCCAGGCACCCTACTTCCATGATAGATTATACCTAGTAAGTGGTATGGCAAAATGCTTTGGCAGTGCAGGTGGAATACTTGTTTACCCCAATGTTGAAATCAGAAATTTAGTACGCAATTGCGGCACCACCATGATATTCTCTGGCCCTATGCAGCCCGCAGTATTAGGTGCTTGCATAGCCTCGGCACGCATACACCTTAGCAGAGAGTTAGAGGTAAAACAAAAACAATTGCAGGATAAAATAAGGTTCTTTAACCAAACGGCTAAACTCTATGAGTTGCCGCTAATTGGTGAATCCAACTCACCCATTAATTTTATTGGTGTGGGCTCCCCCAACGTGGGTTATAATATTGTAAAACGCATGATGGAGGCAGGTTTCTTCCTCAACCTATCTGTTTACCCAAGCGTATCCGAAAAGCACACAGGTTTGCGGATGCCTATTACCCTACACCACACCATGGAGGATATTGATTTGCTATTAAAAACTATTTCAATAGAGCTTAAAAAGGCTTTGGTAGAAGAAGCCTACAGCATGAAAGAGATTTTTAAAGCCTTCAAACTTCCATATGACGAAAAGCTTGGCATCTCCAAAACAGGTGCTGCAGTGGAAAGGGAGATAGACTCTTAATTGGGTTGGGTTACCGCACCATCACCACCCTCTTTACTACTACCTCATCCCCAATGGCGATGCGGAGAAAGTAAACCCCAATAGTAGGCGCACTAAAGTTAAGACTGTGCTCTCCTGCATTTTGGTTATTATTGGCAAGACTGCTAATAGTTCTGCCAAGCACATCAATTAATTGTATTTGCACTGGGTTTTGTTTTTGGAGATTGTAGCTAAGGGTTGTGGTTTGGGTAAAAGGGTTAGGGGAGATATTGAAGGTAATATTTCTACTAATTAAAGATTCAATTTTGGTTATTGTAGTATCAAATTCATCAGCCCCTATGTCAGGGGATTTGGTGTTTCTTAAATCACCATCAATATCAGTAGGTACAAAGGAGCTATATATTCCTTTACCTTTTAATCCAACATTCTTTACATGTAAATCATAAATAGAAATATACTTAGGGTCAATGCTTATACTATGTGAATCGCATAAACAGTATTTTTTCCATAAAGAGAATGTTGTAATTGCACCCCCTTGCCAACGTGTCAGGTAGCTGCCAGATGAGTATAAATTATTATAATCTGATAGAATACTATCCCTGATTGATAATGCTTCACCACCTTTCATATTATAGACACAAAAATTATTATTATAAACTTTACAGGTTGGTGACTTTTTTTCTGCATAAAACTCTGCAGCACAATTTTCACCATGTGTTACGTCTGAATCATGAATCATAACATTATTATTAAAAAAATAGGTGTATTCACTTTGATAACTAAAAAGACCCCAATCCGCAGCACCATATAAACTAATAAAGTTATTAGCAACAATATTAACTGAATTTGGATGAGATGTATTTTTATTACAAAAAGCAAAGTGAAATCCGCGGCTACCTATTTTAGATATTACCTTGTTGAATTTCACAATTAGCCCATATTGATAAGAGGCGTAAATGCTATAATCAGAACTATCAAAATAGTTATAGGTAATTATATTGCCGTAAGGATTTACTGATGTATTAGCATTTAAGAATATTCCAGTGTAGGCATATTTAATAATGTTACTAGATATAACATTTGAACTATCTGAAGATGTAGATTTGGATTCAATAACTTTATTGCCTAGTCTAATGCAAGCACTTTTCGGATACTTGTCCCAGTAAACTTTTCTGCCCAATATTCTATTGTTGCAAATCATATTACTATCTGCATAATTCTCAAGCCAAATTGCGGCGCCATCATTTACCTCATTAATTATTGTTAATTGATTAATAGTTATATAATCTGCGCCGTTTAGGTGAATTGTAAAATCCTTTATAGTATCTTGAATTATCACTTTTGTACTATCCTTTGATAAGGATTGGAAGGTAATAGTTTGGGTTTTAGAAGCTCCTTTAATGGGAAATAATTCAATACTTTCATAGTATTTTCCATTTGCAATATTAAAAATAACCTTGCCGCTAATCCCACTATCCGTAAGCATCTTAATTGCCTTTGTAAAAGTTGTAAAGTTTTTACTTCCACTGCCAGAAGGGTCAATGGTATAAATCCCATCCATTGGTACTGCAAAAGCATTTGCAGTTAATAGTATCATTGCAATAGCAAGAATACCATTCATTGTTTTGTTCATTTTTTTCATTGTGCAGTGATGTTTATTTTTTGTTTTGGTAATACAAATGTATACATAATTTTTTATAAGAACTTTAAATGCATTGCTCACTCATAATCCCTCCCCACACCACCCCCACGAATATCCCCATGCCACATTTGCGTATCCTCAATACGCACACGCATATCGCCAATAGGCGCGTGTGAATCCACAATACTCATGCGTGGATTGTCAATATACACACGTAGATTGTCAATCCGCGTACGTGGAACGCCAATCCACGTACGTGGATTGTCAATCCGCGTATGTAAATCCTCAATATGCGTACGTGGAACGCCAATATTCATACGCATATTGGCGTTACACTTTTGAAAAATGGGAGTATTCTTTCACCGATTTTCAAAGATGGAGAGCATATTGAAAAATATTTTGAAAATTTTTCTAATTGTATTTCAGCGCATTAGAAATTTATTTTCACCCGTATAAAATTTTTTATGATTTTTTAGGTTATCCCTACAATATATAAATTTTTTATATAAGATGAAAAAATCGTACATGCCTGGTACGGACTTAGAGTTGAGGGACTGGGCCACTAATTTTAAGGATAAGCTATCCTTATTGAAAACTAAATTCGGCTTAGCTGATGCCGATGTAAATGCCACTATTGACGGCATTATCCTTTACATTTATTGCATTGATATCATCCATGGAATTGGGGATTTCAAGAAAACTTTTGCCACTTTTAAGCGCACAGTTTTCAAAGGCACTACGGCAGCCAACCCTAGTGCTGTGCCTGCTTTTACTCCCGCTGCGCCTCCGGTAACCCTCATCTTTGGGTTCGAGAAAAAAATCCGCAAAATTGTGAAACAGATTAAAGCGCACCCCAATTATTCATTGGAAGATGGTGAGGAGCTTGGGATTATTGGTGATGAGATTACGCCTGAAAGTATGGCTAACTGGCAATTGGTGCTTAGTGCCCAAAAAGTTGCTAACCGTGTTAAACTTACTATTGATAAGCAAGGGCATATTGCCCCCGAAGCTGAGATTGAAGTGGATAGGGATGGCTCAGGTTTTCAGTTTCTTACTTTTTGCCCTGCAACCGAATTCATTGATCCCTTTCCATTGAACTCTGTTCCGCAGCCTACTACCTTCCACTACCGCGCTAAGCTGCGTGTGGGTGGTGTGAGTGTGGGAATCTGGAGTGAGGTGCTGATTGTGGCAGTGCCGTAAATCAACTATTATAAACCTCCAAGGTTTTTAAAACCTACGAGGTTTAATCTTACTCAAATGTAGCAGCCCCCCGATTTTCGGGGGGCTGCTGCGTTTTCTTCACTTACATTTAAGTGATTTTGCAAATCGTCAAATTCCAAATTTTCACCTTCATCACTTACTTACTGCCAACTAATTCCTAATTTCGCTGCTTAGTATTTTTTATACCCCCTCAAAGCAACGCATGACAAACGAAAAGATATGGCTCTCAGCACCGCATTTAACTGGTGATGAAATCCGTTTTGTGCAAGATGCTTTTAATCAGAATTGGGTATCGCCTTACGGCAGCAATATAGAAGATTTTGAAAAGAAGTTAGAGGCATACTTTGGTGTGCCAGATGCCGTATTGGTGAATTCCGGCACGGCAGCTATTCACCTTTTAGCAAAGGCAAAAAGCCAAAGGCAATATTGGCGGTACACCTCTTTGGTACGCCTTGCAAAATGGATGAGGTTTTGGCTTTAGGGAAACTATATGATATCCCCGTAATTGAAGATGCCGCAGATGCACTTGCCTCCACCTATAAAGGCAAAAAGGTGGGCACATTGGGCAAGCTGGGTATTATCTCTTTTAACGGCAATAAAATCATCACTACCTCAGCAGGGGGTTTATTAATCTCTGATGATGTAGACTTAATTGCTAAGGCAAAACACCTCAGCAACCAAGCAAGAAATTTACGCCCACATTATGTTCATGATGCCGTTGGCTACAACTATATGATGAGTAACATACTTGCAGGTATTGGCCTTGGGCAGTTTGATGTATTGGATGATAGGCTGGCAAAGCGCCGCGCTATTTTCAATACTTATAAAACCGAATTGGCAGGTATTGAAGAAATAGAATTTGTGGAGGATGTGCAAGGTGCGGTTAGTAATCGCTGGCTCTCAACTGCACTAATCCATTCAGGCGTCACCCGTGATAATTTGTATGATGAGTTGGCAAAATGCAATATAGAAAGCCGCCCCGTTTGGAACCCCATGCATATGCAACCGCCCTATGAAATGTTCCCCTACTACGGCAATGACATGGCAGCAACCTTATTTGAAAAAGGGATTTGTTTGCCCTCCGGCTCTAACATGAGTGATGCCCAATTAGAGTATGTGGTATCATGCATCAAGCAAATTCTATCAAAGAAACTGGTATAAAAAAGAGAGGAATTCTTCTCCCCAAAAACAAAGAAATAAAATCAAAAGAATAATGAATACACGTTTAAAATCATTTGCAATACTTGGCTTATTGGCAGCTGGGTTTTGTACCATCATTGTTGCGCAAACAGCACCTAAGAAAATAACACCCCCAACTAAAGTTGTTCCGCCAACTAACATTAATCCACAGAAAAGTAATACCAATACAATCCCCCCAAATGTTAAGCTACCAGTGGTTGGTGTTACTAAGCCCATCACCTCACCACAAGAGTGGCAAACAGAAGTAGAACGCTTTGCAGATTTGCAAATACTCAGATATAAAGTAAAAGGATTTGAGAACTTAACACTGCAACAAAAGAAGCTTTCTTACTACCTTTACAAAGCAGCTTTAAGTGGTAGAGAAATAATTTTTGACCAACACTTTAAACATAATTTGCTTATCAAAAGAACCCTTGAAGGGATTGTTTCTTCCTACAAAGGAAATCGTAAATCTGCAGATTGGGATAAGTTTATGGTGTACACAAAAAGGTTTTGGTTCTCAAATGGAATCCATCACCATTACTCCACCCAAAAGTTTTTGCCTGATTTTTCTGAAGCTTATTTCAAAGAATTAATTGCTAATTCGGACCCTGATAAATTGCCTATTAAGGATAACGACCCCATGTTGCTTTTCTCCTTCATTAAGCCTATGGTTTTTGACGCCAACTTCTTTGCAAAAAAAGTTAACCTTGCCCCAGACATTGATAATGTAACCGCATCTGCAAATAATTTTTATGAAGGTGTAACCAAAGCCGAGGTGGAAAAATTTTATGATGCAAAAAATGATACTGCTAACAAACGCCCTCTTTCTTATGGTTTAAATTCTAAGTTGGTGAAAGAGGATGGGCAAATTGTAGAGAAAGTTTGGAAGGTAGGGGGTATGTATTCCTCTGCTATTGAGAAAATAGTTTATTGGTTGGAGAAAGCTAAAGATGTTGCAGAAACACCAGAACAAAATCAAGCACTTGAAAAATTGTGTTTGTATTATAATACAGGAGAGTTATTTATGTGGGATGATTACAATATTGCATGGGTGCAGGATACCAAATCAAAGGTTGATGTTACCAATGGTTTTATTGAAGTTTACGGTGATGCTATGGGCAAGCGTGGTTCTTATGAATCAGTAGTTTCTTTTAAAGATATGGAGGCAACCAAAATGATTGAGAAAATTGGCAACCAAGCACAGTGGTTTGAAGACCACTCACCCATTACGGATATCCATAAAAAGAAAACCGTAGTGGGCATTACTGCCAAAGTAATTACAGTAATTGTAGAGTCAGGTGATGCAGCGCCATCAACCCCAGTTGGTATTAACCTGCCCAACGCAGATTGGATAAGAAAAGAGTACGGTTCTAAATCAGTTTCTCTTGGGAATATTGTGGAAGCCTACAATATGGTTGGTGCAAAAAGCCCAAGCATGAATGAGTTTGGAGTGGATGCAGTAGTTATTGCAAGAATTAAAAAGTATGGTGCCTTAGCCAGCGACCTTCATACAGATATGCATGAAGTAATTGGTCATGCCTCTGGGCAAATAAACCCGGGTGTTGCTACCCCAGACCAAACCCTAAAAACCTACCGCAATACCTTGGAAGAAGCCCGTGCTGATTTGGTAGGATTGTATTACATCATGGATAAAAAATTAGTTGAAATGGGAGTTATGCCATCTTTAGAGGTAGGCATGGCGCAATATGATTCTTATATTCTCAATGGGATGATGACACAACTTAACCGCTTAAATCTTGGAGATAATTTGGAGGAAGCGCACATGAGAAATCGCCAACTCATTGCCTCATGGGTTTATGAAAAAGGCAAAACTGATAAGGTGATTGAGAGAATTTCCAAAGGCGGAAAAACCTATTTTAAAATAAACGACTACTTTAAATTAAGAACTTTATTTGGAGATTTATTAAAAGAAATCCAACGCATAAAATCAGAAGGAGATTATGAAGCAGGCAAAAAATTAGTAGAAGGATACGGCGTAAAAGTAGATGCTGCCTTGCACAAAGAAGTAAAAGAAAGATTCTCTAAACTTAACATAGCGCCTTACAAAGGATTCCTACAACCTCGCCTTGTACCCGTGATGAAAGGTGAACAAATTCTGGATGTAAAAATTGAATACCCAAAAGATTTTACAGAGCAAATGATGGAGTACTCTAAGGACTACTCTTTCTTGAAACCTAATGAGTGGTAGGAGTAAATCCCTTATAAAAACATGACTCATAAAGCAAAAGCCATTGGGCTATACGCCGCCATTTCTCTGGTAATTGCCAATATGATTGGCACCGGAGTTTTTGGTAGTCTTGGCTTTCAACTACCCGGCATCCATTCCATTTTTTCTATATTAATGCTATGGACAGTTGGTGGTGTGCTTGCACTCTGTGGGGCATTAAGCTATGGCGAGATTGGCGCGGCTTTACCCCGTTCCGGTGGTGAGTATAATTATCTCTCTCAAATCTATCATCCGGTGTTGGGTTTCCTTGCAGGATTTGTTTCTGCAGTGGTTGGATTTGCTGCACCTATTGCATCTTCTGCCATATTATTTGGTGAGTATTTTAGCCGTGCTTTCTATTATGCCTCAATCAGACTCTTGGGCAGAGATGTTAGGTGTGCCTTTTTCTATTTCATTGGTGTATGTTTCCTATGCCTATTCGGGTTGGAATGCCTCCGCCTATATAGCTGGAGAAATGGAGAACCCTCAAAAGAATTTACCTCGGTCATTACTCGTAGGAACTTTGGTGGTAATGGTGATTTATGTGCTTCTCAATTTTGTGTTTTTATATGTTGCCCCCATCTCTGAAATGATTGGGCAAAAAGATGTAGCCTACCCTCCTGCCATGCATATTTTCGGTGAGATAGGCGGAAAGATTATGTCCGGTGCTATTGCATTTTTATTAATCTCCACAGTAAGCTCAATGATTATTGCTGGCCCACGCGTTATCAGTATGATGGGGGAGGATAATCCTGCCATTGGCTTCCTTGCCAAGCGCACTAATAAGGGAACTCCCGCCACTGCCATAGTGTTGCAATCAGCTATTACAGTAGCCTTAATTCTTACCGTACAATTTGATTGGATTCTGCGGTATATAGGTTTTACACTAAGCATTTTTACCCTCCTCACTGTTGTAGGGCTTTTCGTTTTACGCATTAAAAAACCTGACTTACCCCGCCCTTATAAAACTTGGGGCTACCCCATAGTGCCCATTATTTTTATTGTGATTAGTAGCTGGATTCTTTTCAATATTGTGAAGATGGATAGAAGTGTAACTAATGCCGCACTCATTACTTTTGCAGTAGGGATTTTATTTTATCTCAATGATAAATATAAAATTGTTTCCGGCATCTTCAATAACAAAAAATCATAACGCCCAATATGTATAAAGTATCTCTGAAGCTTTGCAGTATTGCAATAATTTCAGCCATTGTATTCTTAGTTTTTAGTTGTAATAATCCTACTAAAAAACAAAAAGAAGGAACTACTGATAGTACCAAAACTATCACAGAAAACCCTGCAAAAAAGATTGATGATTTGCAGAAAGAAGTGTTTACTGACACTGCTGTTTCTCCATCAAAAAAAGAAATTAAGGTAGAGATTACGGAGGACGGTGCTAAGATGAATGACATTGCCCGCCTCATTGCCGGCCTCCCCGCTGATACTGCAAAAAGCGATTTGGATAGCTTCCGCAAAAGCCCAAGCTGGAAGAAGTTTGCAAATAGTTTTATCAGCACTTGGTACTACGCCCTTAGCAAAAGATTAAAGCCAATGGTGAAGTGGAGAAATACCGAATTGGATGAAATAAATAAAAGTGGCGATGATGTTTTTTATCCTTTCTCAGGGCCTGATTTCATGAATGCTTTTACTTTTTTCCCTACTGCAAAAACCTATACTTTGTTGGCATTAGAAAAACCAGGAGGGCTGCCTGTAATGACACAATATGACACCTCGGAAATTGGTGGTTATCTTAACTCCGTACAAAAATCTTTGAAAGATATTCTTATCCTCAGTTTCTTTAAAACTATAAGTATGCAAAAGGATTTGGACAAAAATTCAGTGAATGGTAGTGTTCCCCTTATCTCCATTTTTATTGTACGTACTGGCAACAAAATTTTGAATATGGAGAGGGTGCGCATTAGTGGTAAAGGAGAGATTGTGAAGATGAGTGAGGACACTGCTATTAAAGTCCAAAATCCTGGTATCCGGATTACTTTTAAAACTTCCAAAGGAGAGGTGAAAGAACTCTATTATTTCTCT
>JAPLCZ010000003.1 GCA_026391915.1 Bacteroidota bacterium
TCTTATTTTATTTATTTACCTCATTATCAGTATTTTAAAATTTGAAATCTCTTCCAATTTAAAAGTCGTATATTTGCTGGTATCTCCTAAGGAAATAATGTTATATATTCGTGCAACCATACATAATTTTTTAGCATCATAGGGAAGATAAATTCTGAACAATTGTATTTTTCGATATTAATTTAATATAAAATTTTAATTATCAATAAAGCTAAACAAAATGGTAAAAAGTAAACTACTCCTAAGTTGTACGCTACTGTTAGTGTTCTCATTCTTGAATATTAATTCAACAAAAGCACAAATGGTTGGTCCAGATTCATATATTCAAGGAACAAGTGTTGAGATTGGCGTTGAAGGTCTTGGCGGTTTCGAAGGTATTAACACAACAACGTCCCCTCCTCCTGCTGGTTATCATGGTCGTTCGGGAGGTGCAGCACTCTTTGGATTTGTTGCGAATCCGCAATTAAATTCTTGGTTAGGGTCTGCTTATGATGGCGATTTTTTTACTCCAGGAAGTCCTGAAAATGGTTGGGGTTTTCAAATTGGTGCAACAACAGGAACATCTACTTCATTCGGAAATAACTGTGCAGGTTTGCAACAAATTAACGGAGCGATCACTGGTTGGTCTCACAATTTCAATTGTTACAATTCAGCTTGGGAAGGCGATTTTACTTCTGGAACCGATCTTCACTTTAAAATAGATTATTTCTTACAACAAACAGACTTATATTATACTACAACAGTATCCATCACAAATAATACAGCAGCAACAATTCCTGATATGTATTATTACAGAAACGTGGATCCGGATAATAACGAATCAATTGGTGCTAGCTTTACAACTACAAACACAATTGTAAGTGAGCCAGGTGCAGGTTGTGATTTAGCGCATGTGAAAGCAGAACAATCTACTCCTTGGGCAAATTATTTAGGATTTGCAGCTACTGGTGCAAACTGGAGAGTTGATTACGGTGGATTTAGTAATAGAGGCGCTGCAGATATGTGGACAGGAACAGGTTATACTCAAACTATAGGATCTGTAAATACTGCCGATGAAGCAATATCAATAGCATATCGTATTCAAAACTTAGCCCCTGGTGCCACAGAAACATTTAAGTTTGTGGTTATCCTTGATGATGCATCAGCAACTGCCGCGATCAATAACTTACTTTATTTAACATACCCTGGTTCTTTAACAGCACCTCCTTCAGTATGTACACCTTGGCAAGATACAATCAGAACATGCGGAGGACCTGTGCCTATTGCTATTTCCGGACCTATCGTTGCTGATTTTAACTGGACATGGTCTCCTACAACTGGTTTAACACCTCCTATTGGTCCTGTTGTATCAGCTAATCCGGCTACAACAACAACTTACACGGTAACAGGCACTCCAATTGTACCTTGTGTTTCACCAGTAACACTAACATTTGTGGTAATGGTTACACCTGGTGGTGGCGTTAACCCTGTTATTTCACCAGTTGCACCCGTCTGCGTCACGACTCCGCCATTTAACTTTACAGCGGATACACTTGGCGGAACATGGACAGGAACAGGAATTACCAGTGGAACTGCAGGAACATTTGATCCTTCTGTTTCCGGAGCAGGAACATTCTTGATTACCTATACAACTTTAAATACATGTAATTCTACAGATACTGCTTATATCACTGTAAGTGGATCTGATCCTACAATTACTCCGCATCCTCCGGTATGTCAGGGTTCAGCGCCTTATACTCTTACTGCAGCTTCTCCGGGTGGGACTTGGAGCGGAACAGGAATCACAAGTGCTTCTCTTGGAACATTTGACCCTACAACTGCAGGAGCATTTACACTTACCTACTCACTTTCTGCAGGAGCATGTTCTGCAAGTGATACAGTAATTGTAATCGTTAACCCTACTACGCCACCAGTAACAGGTATTTCTTATACCCCTACTCCGGTTTGTACTAGTGCTGCTAACCCAGTGTTAGCTACGGTTGCAGGTTTCACAAGTGGTGGAACATTCTCTGTTACTCCTGCAGGATTGGCTCTTAACACTGTTTCTGGAGCGGTGAACTTATCAGCTAGTGCAGCTGGTACCTATACTATTACTTATTCGTACGCAGCTACAGGTTGTGGACCTGCAGGTTCTAGTACAACAAATCTTACTATTACTCCGTTAACTGTTCCTACACTAGGATTCACATATCCTACTGTATGTTCTGACGACTCAATAGATACACCTGTTTTATCTGCTGGCTTTACAACCGGTGGAACGTTCACTGCACCAGCTGGTGTCAGCATCAACGATAGTACTGGGGTTATTGATCTTGCAAACACAACTCCTGGAACATATACCATCACTTATGCTGTGATTGGTTCAAGTGTTGTGTGTACTGCGTCAGGTTCTAATACAGCAACTGTTACAATAAATCCGCTGCCAACTATCTTATTGTCTTTACCTCCAACGATTTTTGTTGGACAAAGCGCGCTTATTTATGCTAGTGGTGGAACAACTTATAGCTGGACATCTACTCAGTATTTAAGTACTCCTAGCAACGATTCTACTATTGCATCGCCACCGGTAACTACCGATTATTGTGTTGCAGTTACAGACCTTGGTTGTACAGATACAAATTGTGTAAAAGTAACTGTTGAAGTACCTTGTCCAAGCAATAGAACAATGGGTGTTCCAAATGCATTTACGCCAAATGGTGATGGAATTAACGACCAGTTATGTTTAGATGGTTGGGGTGATTGTATCTCTAAATTCGAGATCATTATCTACAACCGTTGGG
>JAPLCZ010000048.1 GCA_026391915.1 Bacteroidota bacterium
ATTTTTACATGATAGAATTCTTGGCGTAAATACTACTTCTGACTCTACATATTTTGCTATTATTTATTCCCCAAATACAACTGTTTCCGGAAATGCTTTTGTGCAGAATCTCATAAAATATGGCTCTTATGGTTTTTATATGAATGCTAGTTTTGGAGCCTATGGTGTGCAGAATATTATTTATGATAACATAATAGATAGCGCCCACTATGCTGGTATTTATACCGAATATCAGGATTCAATAACCATTTTAAAAAATAAAATTAGCAACTTAGGTAGTGCAGGTTATGGAATATATATTCATGCTTTTGGTAACTCCAACATTCTAAAAAACAATATTATTTTACCCAAAGGAGGCACTGGTATTTATGCCACTTATTCATACCTTCCTTATGCTAAAAGTGATTCCACTTTCTTTGCCAATAACATGATTTCTATGGGTGGCAAATACTCTATTGGCATCTATGCAGAGGATGGTTATCAGCAATATGTAAATTTTTATTACAACACTGTATTAATGCTATCAACCAACACAACTAATTATGCTATAGAAATTAAAGCCTTCAACACCACATCAAATTTCACTTTGTACAATAATATTTTTCAGAATGAGGGTGCGGGTTATTGCATCTACATCCCTAATAGTAACTATGGACTTTCTACCTGCGATTATAATAATTTATACACTAAAGGAACTTATATTGGCTTCGCCAATTCTACCAATTATAAAACACTGGCTAACTGGCAAACCGGCAGTGGGGATGATGTTCATTCGGTAAGCAAAGCAGCAGCATTTTTTAGCAACACCGATTTGCATTTAAAAAAGATATCAGGGCTTAATAAAGGTAAAATTTTAACTTCCATATCTGATGATTTTGATGGTCAACCAAGAAATCCAAATCCGTTTTTAGGCGCTGACGAATTGAAGTCTGTATATAAAAATGATATAGGACTAGCTTCAATAGATTCTCCGGGATTAAGCGTTTGCAATGGCTCTCAAAATATAGTAATTACATTGGTAAATTACGGTACCTCTACTATCACTTCTGCCGATATTAAATATCAGGTTAACGGAGGCACGGTGGTTAATTTTTCTTGGTCAGGTTCTCTCACTTCAGGCAGCAAAACCTCTTTAAAAGTTGGTTCATATACTTTTGGTAAGTGTATTACCTATAACCTGATTGCTTACACTGCCAACCCAAATGGCGTAACCGATTCTAATGCCACCAACGACTCAGCAACTACACCAAATTTTATAACATCATTAAGTGGAATTTATAAAATTGGAGGGCCGGGGAATGACTACAAAACTTTTGCAATTGCTGTTAAAGCATTAACTAAAAATGGGGTATGTGGTCCGGTGATTTTTGAAGTAGCAGACAGTACCTATACAGAGCAAATTGAAATCGGAAATATCAACGGAACTTCACTAATAAATTCAATTATATTTCAATCAAAAAAAGGGGATAGCTCCAAAGTAATACTAACTTATCCTGGGGGCGGATTCTACAGGTATACCCTCCATTTAAATGCTGCAAACTTTATTACATTTAAAAAAATAACCATTGCCAAATCAGGCACTTCAATGTACAGCACCGTTGTGGAAATTGATGGTGGAGCTAATAATAATTCATTTTCTCATTGCCGTTTTTTAGGGGTAAAATCTACATTAGGTAGTCCTTATCAATCCATTATTTATGGGCTTAATTTATCAAACAAAAACAATTCATTTATTCGAAATTTATTCAAGTATGGTTCTTACGATTTTTATTTAAATGGCACCTCTACCTCCAATGATAAAAATACCCTGATTAAAGACAATATAATGGACAGCGCATATTATTACGGCATCTATGCCCAATATCAGGATTCAATTTCTATCATTAATAATAGAATAACCAATCTGCTGAATACCGCTGCCTGTTATGGAATTTATCTCAATTTTTATGGAAATTCTCATATTGAAAAAAATATCATTCTCACAAACAATAAGGGCTACGGGATTTATTCAGG
>JAPLCZ010000284.1 GCA_026391915.1 Bacteroidota bacterium
CCTTTGCAGACCGATTATAAATCATCATTAAAATGAAAAAAGGAATACATCCAGAAAGCTACCGCATGGTAGTGTTTAAAGACATGAGTAGTGGCGTTGAATTTTTAACCCGCAGTTGTGTGAATACAAGAGAAACTACCACCCATGCTGATGGGAATGAATATCCACTTTACAAATTGGATATTTCAAGTGCATCTCACCCGTTTTTTACAGGTAAAAAGATGTTCTTGGATACAGCAGGTAGGGTTGAGAAATTCAACAAAAAATACAAAAAAGCTTAATCAGTTTTCTAACCAAAATATAAAGCCCCGCAATAGTGGGGCTTTGTTGTATAGATATTATGGCTAACAACATTATTCTTTGGGATGGTTTGGTTTGGGAGCATCTTCTCCCCTTTACTTATACCCGCCCTGCTGCACAAATCAGGATTGGGATTTTAACCATTGAAGAAAAATACCAAATGCTTTTTGGCGGAGAAGTAAGCCACTCAACCAAACCTTATCTCAGTAAAAAATTTGCTGCTAATTGGGAAACAGATAACTTAATTATTAATGCAGGGATTTTACCTACAGAAGATTTTGCAATGGCAGTTAATAGCCTCGCTGATGGCGAGATTTTAATTTGGAATAGCGTATTTGCCGCAGGCAGATTTACGCAACAACAGGCAGAAGATTTTGCTGCCAATCCTGATAAACTCACCAACCCTAAAGTTTATGAAGGCAGCCTGATTTATATTGACCGCCCATGGAAAATTTTCCAACACAATGATGCGGCGCTTAACTCAGATTTTGATTTACTCACCAAAGGAAGGACAAGCCAACCCATAGCAGAAAGCAACTTTGTAGTTAATAAGGAAAGAATCTTTTTGGAAGAAGGAGCCATAGTTCAAAATGCATCTTTGAATGCATCTGGCGGGGCAATATATATTGGCAAAGATGCTGAAGTGATGGAGGGTTCTACTATCCGTGGTGGGTTTGCGTTGGGCGAACACTCTCAATTGAAATTGGGTGCTAAGATTTATGGAGCCACTACAATTGGTCCGCATTGCAAAGTGGGTGGAGAGGTAAACAATAGTGTAATCTTTGGCTTTAGCAATAAAGCCCATGATGGCTTTTTAGGAAATGCAGTAGTGGGTGAGTGGTGCAACATTGGCGCGGACTCCAACAACTCAAACCTTAAAAATAATTATGAAGAAGTGAAAATCTGGAGCTTCTCTCAAAATACTTTTGTAAAAACTGGAATGCAGTTTTGCGGTTTGTTTTTAGGCGACCACAGCAAATGCGGCATCAATACTATGTTTAACACAGGCACTGTAGTAGGCGTGAGTTCTAACATTTTTGGGGGAGGATTTCCCCGCACTTTCATTCCGTCTTTTGCATGGGGAGGCGCAGCAGGATTTACCACTTATAAAATTGATAAGGCATTTGAAACTGCCGAAAAAGTTTTCCAACGCAGAGGATTAACACTTACTGAAGAAGACAAAGACATCTTAAAATACATTTACGAAAACACACCTATAGCATCTTAAAATTGATATGACAAGAAAGAAAATTATAGCAGGCAACTGGAAAATGTTTACCACAGTTTCCGCAGGGGTAGCATTAGCAACCGAAATAAATATGGGTTTGCAAACAAGAGATTTATCTAACAAAAAGGCAATCGTTATCCCGCCTTACACACACATCCATGCTATCATTAATGCCGTGGGTGCAAATGGGAATCTGGGAGTGGGTGCACAAAATTGTCATCAACAAAAAGAGGGTGCTTATACTGGGGAAATTTCTCCCGTTACCTTAAAAGAAATGGGGGCATCTTATGTAATTATTGGTCACTCTGAACGCAGACAATATTTCAATGAAACTGAGGAACTCCTTAACGCCAAAATAAAAGCAGCATTGGCAGAAGGACTTACTGTAATTTATTGCATTGGCGAAACCCTTTCTCAAAGAGAATCTGATACTCATTTTGCCGTGATTGAAGCACAGATAAAAGGTGGGTTAGAAGATATCTCTACAGAAGAAATGAATAACATCATCCTTGCTTATGAACCCGTTTGGGCTATAGGCACAGGCAAAGTTGCCAGCCCTGCACAGGCACAAGAAATCCATCAGTTTATCCGCGGGTTGATTAACGCAAAATATGGTAATGCCGTGGCAAAAAATATCTGCATACAATACGGCGGAAGTATGAAGCCTGAGAATGCTGCTGAACTCTTAAGCCAACCAGATATTGATGGCGGATTAATTGGAGGTGCTGCCTTAAAAGCTGAGCAGTTTTTGGCGATTATTGATGCTGCATAAATAAAACTTAAACCTCCAAGGTTTTGAAAAACCTTGGAGGTTTTTTACTATGCAATACACCCAACTCCTCCTCACTTACTCTCAACCCGAAGTTTCTGAGATACTCATTGCCTTGCTTACTGAGGCAGGCTACGAAGGGTTTTTTGAAGAAGAAAACCAATTGACTGCCTACATTCCAGAGGCGGATTTTTCTTTGGAAGTAGTGGATGAAACTCTCCTCCCATTACAAGAAAATTTTACTATTAATTACACCTACCAAAAGATAGAAAACCAAAATTGGAATGCCTTATGGGAATCCAATTTTGAACCTGTGTATGTGCGGGACAAAATCTATGTGCGTGCCCTCTTTCATGAGGCAAAACCAGAGTACCCTATTGAGCTTTTGATACAACCCAAAATGAGTTTCGGTACAGGGCACCACGCCACCACCGCACAGGTGATGGCGCATATGCTGGATTTGGATTTTACCAACAAAGCCATATTGGATTTTGGTTGCGGCACCGGCATATTAGCCATATTGGCTAAGCACCTTGGTGCAGCGCAAACTATAGCCATTGATAACGACACCCAATGCATTGAAAATACTATAGAAAACTGCACCCTTAACAATGCAGAAGTAGAAATTGCCTTAGGAGATATTAACCTACTCCACCAAAGTTTTGATGTGATACTTGCCAATATTACCCGCAATACTATCCTTGCTTTTTTGCCTGCTATTAAAGAAAAGCTTAACCCTAATGGTATTATTATTTGCAGTGGTTTTTATGAAGAAAATTTACCTGCCATTACCGAAGCCGCCAAAGCCCAAGGCTTGCATTTGGAAAAACATAGTGTGGAGGATAAATGGTGTGCGGCGGTGTTTAGTTAGTGGGGAAAGTTTGACTTCATTTTCCATTCATGCCTTTATTTCCTCCAGCAAGACTCCAAAACTAAAACAAAAAATGGGGATGGGGGTTATTGATTTTTTTTACTTCGCCTCCTCTATCCGCAACCCCACATCCATTATCCCGGGGATAATATCAGTGCGCATATCATGTTGTATGGCGAAGGTATATATGCCTTTTTCAGGGAGAGTAATGTTACTAATAACAGGGAAGCGGGTGTCAAAAATATCACCGATGCCCACGCCCAACCATTGTCCGCTTTGGGAGGCAAGTACCAAAGGAATTCTGTTTACAGATATTTTTCCTGATGGGGTTTTGGTAATTAATCGCAGCCAAATATTGCTGTATGGAAATGCCTCAGTATGCCTTAAGTTGATGGAAAAATTATAGCGTTTATCCGCCTCAGGATTTATAACGGCGGTAAATTGTTTGGTGTCTTTTATATCCCAATTATAATTTTCTACAGAGGCGTAATGCTCATAGATTCTGTTGGAAGTGCAGGAGGAGAAAGTAAGGAGGAGAAGGAAGCATACCCCCAACCCCCTAAAGGGGGCTTTGACCCTGCCTAACCTTGAACTTTCATCGGAGAGCAAGTCCCCTTTAGAGCTTGTCCCGAATTTATTTCGGGAGGATTTAGGGGTTCTCAAAATCACAGTTACTATTTTCATCTCTCTCAACATTACCCTCTATTCCTGGTTATCTTTTGGTGGTCCTTTTCTCTCTATTTCAGGACGGGCTTGGTTTGGGTTAGGATTGCTATTTTTATTCCTGTTTTGGTTAGGGATTTTATTGGCATTTGGGTTAGCATTCCTGTTCTGGTTAGGGTTCTGATTCCTATTCGGGTTTGGCTGTGCAGGGCGATTTTGGTTGCCACCTTCTTGCCTTGGTTGTTGCGGTCTGTTCTGATTTGGGTTTGGCGCAACAGCAGTGTTACTTGCCCCTTGGTTACCTCTTGCCCCTTGCGGTTTGTTCTTATTTTTGTTGCGGGTTTTACTGGTTTTTTTGCGGTCAAAACGGTTGAGGCTCTCCTCCCCTACCACATCTTTAAACTCAAATTCTTCTTTATGAACTTCGCTTTCTGCAATAAAATCTTCCAACTCTCCTGCAGCTTTTCCTTGCTTATTCATCTCTAGCATTTCATAGAAATCTGCCAAATCAATAGGGTAAAATTTATTATCAGGGATGTCCTCATAGCGCACCCAAATCATGCGTTTCAGGATGTCCATCTTTTCAATTCTTGCAGTTCCTTTTTCCGTTTTCAGTTTGGTTCTTTCATCAGGAAATTCTGCATAGGCCTCCACATAATTATCCAACTCATAGTTGAGGCAGCACTTTAATCTGCCGCATTGCCCTGAGAGTTTTAATGGATTCAAAAATAGATTTTGATAGCGGGCTGCTGTAGTATTTACAGATTGGAAATCCGTGAGCCAAGTGGAACAGCAAAGTTCTCTTCCGCAAGAACCAATGCCGCCTAATCTTCCGGCTTCCTGGCGTAAGCCTACCTGCTTCATTTCAATTTTTACTTTAAAATCTCTTGAGTAAATTTTGATTAATTCCCTGAAATCTACCCTGCCTTCTGCGGTATAATAAAAGGTAGCTTTTGTTTTATCCCCCTGATATTCCACATCACTTATTTTCATCACCAAACCAAGTTCTACAGCACGTTCTCTGGAACGCATCATGGTGGTTTGCTCTAATGATTTTGCTTCTTCATATTTGGCAATGTCAGTTTCTGTAGCAGGGCGGATAATGCGCTTTAAAGTTGAGGTATCACGCACATTATGCTTCTTCATTTGCATTTCCACCAACTCACCTGTCATGGAAACATAGCCCAAATCCCAACCACTCATGGCGCTTTCCACCACTACTGCATCCCCAATTTCTAAATGGATATTGGCAGTGTTTTGATAAAACTCTTTTCGGGTTCCTTTAAACCGCACTTCCAAAATTTTATGTCTTACTGGCCCATCCAAATAGTAAACATTGCTAAGCCAATCATGAATATCTAATATATTTTTGCAGCCACCTGAGCTGCACCAGCCGTTATTTTTACATCCTGTAGGCAATCCGCCTTCTGATTTTGTACTGCATCCGTTGCATCCACTCATCTCGTTTTTATATTTATTTTTTAAGAAAGTTTTGGGTTTCCATTGGTGGTATCACCGTTGGAAAATTTATATATATGGGGTTATAAAAGTGAAGGTTGTTTTTTGCGCAACTCCTCATTCATCCACAAAGATATGTTGAAAAAAAGTAACTTAGCTTGTGCGTTGCGTTCAATGTAATAATGCCCGTTGGTCATTAGCTCTGTAATTTGGGTGATGTTGTGTTCCCCAATAAACGGAGAAAATTTGATGGCAAAATCTTTTTCTTGTGGCAGCAATCTGTTGAGTGAGTTTAGGTTTTTATTCATCAGCAGGCACTCCCGCATCAAACGGATGCCATAGATGAAAAAGTTCTTTTGATTTTCCCTGCCAGCCTTGGCAATCTCCTCCCCCCATTTCATCAGCCCACCATAGTCGGCACTCCAGCATAGGCGCATCCAATCAATAAAATCTTGTGAGTAATTTTTATCTCCATCCTTGCAGATTTTTAATGCCTTATTCAGATTGCCATCACTGAGTTTAGTAGCGTTTTGTGCAAGCGTTTTTTCTATCCCGAATTTGGTCAT
>JAPLCZ010000057.1 GCA_026391915.1 Bacteroidota bacterium
CTTCTCTACATACCATCATCCTAATTTTTATCTCCTAATTTTTATTTACACTTTTCTTTTAATCTTGAGCATTTTCTCAAGATATATATTCTTAATACTAATTCTTTTTTTTTGGTTGATTTTGAAAATGGAAACCACCCCTTTGTTGCACATTCAGTATGACCATACCGACTTTGATTTGTTCCTAAACTTAATTAGCCTTGTCCTGATTTTTGAAGTAATAAATACCTCCACAAATAAGTTTTGGCGCAAACTCAATAAACTCCTATTCACCCTCTTCTTAGGAGGCATGATTGGCGTTGCCTACTTCACTTCTGCGGTTTATAAAATCTATCCTGACACTCATTTTTATAACTGGATTTTGGATAATAATTTCACCTATACAGTTGCCTATTACTTCAATTTTGGGGGAGATATTTTTGGTGGAAATGAAGGATTAAAAATGCAATTCATCAATTTTTGTAATGATTACCATGTCCTCATCCAAGCTCTCACTTTTGGCATTGAGTTTCTATTTTTATTTTTTTTATTGAATAGAAAAATTGCATGGATAGCATTCGTAGGAATCGTCATTTTTCATTTACTCTTCTTTAGTTTTTCAGGGATTCTGTTTTGGAAATGGATAGTTGTTGGTGCATTATTTTTTGTAGTGTTGAAGAGAGAAAACATCTACCGGCTTCCATTAAAATCAAGGATTATAGCCACCATTTTTTTTCTTGTTGTTGGTAATTTCATTTTCCTAATTCCTAAACTTGGGTGGAAAGACCCCGCTAAAGTTTCGTATTACCAATGGGCTTACCAAATACCAAAGCAAAACTTCAAATCCAAGAATCCATATTCATTTAGTAATGATTCTGCAACCTTTATCAGCATTAACCCTGCAACCTTTTTCCCTTATGAAAAAAATATGGGAATGAGTTGGAAATTCTATAAAGTCAAAGAAAATGAGTTAGATTTTTTCTTTGATATGATGCTCCCTCTTAAATCTCATCCACCACTTTATAACCACCTTTGGTTTCAACAAAACTATTTTGATGTAGTAAAGACCCTACCTGCAAAACCCATTAGAATTGTACTGCTAAAAAGAAATCTTCACTTTGCGCCAACCTCATTTCATTTTACCGAAATTGCCCCTCCTCAACTCATTTATCAATATCCAATATGTGCGGCATCGCAGGAATAATTTCCCCTTACGCCTCAGAATTTCAACCGCAAATTGAAAAGATGATTACATCCCTTCGCCACCGTGGACCGGATGCTGATGGGATGGAAATTTTCCCCGAATGTATCCTTGGGCACACCCGCCTTTCCGTTATTGATATTGAAAATGGCAAGCAACCCATGCTCTCTGCTAATGGCAAAAAAGCCATTACTTTTAATGGGGAAATCTATGGCTACAAAGAATTAAAATCTCAACTTCCGTATCCTTATAAAACCGAATCAGACACGGAAGTTATCCTTGCTTTGCACCAAAAATATGGAACAGAAATGTTTCAATATCTTACTGGAATGTTTGCTTTTGGTTTATGGAATGATGATGAAAAAGAATTGATGTTAGCCAGAGATATTTTCGGGGAGAAACCTCTTTATTATGCTTACGGGGAACATGGTACATTCATTTTTGCTTCTGAAATTAAAGCAATACTTGCCACGGGATTAGTAACTCCAAAGCTTTCAATCCCTGCCGTTGCACATTATTTAAAACGGCTTTATGTGCATCCCTCAACAACTATTTATGATAACATCCATGTGCTGCCACCAGCGCATTATTTAGTTTATAAAGAAGGTAAAATCCAACTCAAAAAATATTGGGAAATGCCTTCTGGATATTTAGAAATCTCCGCTTCCGAGGCATATGAAAAGTTTGAATACCTCTTTACTGAATCTATCAAAAAACAATTGGTGAGTGATGTTGATTTAGGGATTTTCTTGAGTGGTGGAATGGATTCTTCTTCAATTACTGCTGTGGCATCTCAACTAAATCCTAAAATAAAAACCTATTCTTTTGGGTTTGAAAATGCAGTGAATGAATTACCCTTTGCACAGTTGGTGGCTAATAAATTCCAAACCCAACACACCACTTTTTCTGATGCTGAAATTGATGTGGCATCCCTCCTTTTAAAAATGAATGAGGTATATGATGAGCCCTTTGCTGACTCCTCTTGCATTCCTACTTTTTTGCTTTCGCAACATGCTTCTTCGCAAATTAAAGTGGTGCTAAGTGGTGATGGAGGTGATGAATTATTAGGTGGGTATTCTTGGTATCAGGAACTCCTACCTAGTGCAGAATCACAAAATATAAAAACTCTTTTTAGTGGATTATTAAACAAGAAATCTGCTTCCGATTTTACAGAGAAACATCACCAACAAAATATTTGGTTTGCAGAAAACGGAATAAAAAATCTTGGGATAAATGCCTTAGGTTTTGATGTCATCCACCCTGATTTCAAAACTGACAATACCATTAAAGACGCCCAGAAAATGGATTTGCAAAATTATATGGCAGGTGATATTTTGGTAAAAACTGATAGAGCCGCTATGGCAAATGGGTTGGAAATCCGTACTCCTTTTTTAGATAGAAATTTTGCTGAATTTTGTCTTCAATTGCCCAACACCTTTATCATTGAAAAAGGAAAAGACAAAAAGATTTTGAGAGGAGTTTTTAAACATAAACTCCCACCACAAATCCTCGCCAGACCCAAACAAGGTTTTGGTGCCCCTGTTAAGGAGTGGCTAAAAAGAAAACCCGTTGCAGAACTCAAAAACAATTATTTATTGGCATCAAATCTCAAAATAAATTCCATCCTCAATAAGGAAAAGGTTGCTGAAATTGCAGGATGGGATAACTACAAAACCTGGCAACTTTTGGTACTCTCACTTTGGATGGAGAAAAATATTTAAGCTGAAATGACCACACCCCAACTCAGTGTTTTGTTGCCTGTATATAATGCAGAGAAATCCGTGAGGCAGGCAATTGATAGCATCCTTGCACAGAGTTTTGATGATTTTGAACTTTTGATTATTGATGATGGTTGTACAGATAATTCAGCTAAAACAATTTCTGAAACTGATGATGACAGAATACGAATTGTCACCAATCCGCAAAATCTTGGGATAAGCAAAAGTCTGAATCTTGGAATTAAGGAAGCACAAGGGAAATACATTGCCCGTATGGATGCTGATGATATTAGCCTCCCACACCGTTTGGAGGTACAAGTAGATTTCATGGAGGCAAACCCAAATGTTGGGGTAAGTGGTGGTTGGTTTAAGGAGATGCAATTAGGGGTAAACCACAAACCTCCAACCCATCCTGAGAAAGCAAAAGTGCAGTTGATGCGATATAATATCATTGGGCATCCAACAGTAATTCTTCGTAAAAATCTATTTGTAGAAAATGATTTATGGTATAATGAATCTTTGCGATACAGTCAGGATTATGACCTTTGGTCAAGAGCAGCCAAACATTTTGATGTTGCCAATATTGATGATTTTATTTTGCTTTATGGGAGGGGAAACGCATCCGAAGAAAAACAAAAACTACAAGATGAAATTGCAGATACTATAAAACTTTCTCAACTAAAAAATCTTGAACTTAAACCCACAGAGGCAGAAGCCAAACTTCATCTTTCCCTAATCAACAAACAGGAAATACCTGATGAAAATGCGGCCAAACATTGGTTGCAAAAATTACTGGATGCTAATAATGCATTGCGCTTTTATCACGCAGAATACTTCAAAGAAATGATTGATTTTTTGGGGCGCAAACTTTAGGAATTACTTCCTCAAATATTTCCAATTTCGGATTTTTCCTTCACCCATCCACTCAATTGCTGTTTCCAAACGCCTTTGTTTGGTAGCCTCACTTTTAGCCTCCGTTATCCAATCTATATATTCCCTTTTGTTGGAAGGGCTAAAGGTATCAAAAGTCAATTTGGCTTCTTTGTTTTCCAGCAAAGCACTTAATAATTCAGTGGGCACAATCAATTCTGACAGTTCTGTTTTTTTGGCTTTGGGTGGAAGCTTTATGTTCTCATCATTCAGGCGTTTTGCTTCTTTAATAAAAGAAATAATAGCAGCATCTTTTGGCAAATCTTTTATGGAGGTTATCCTGCCCAAACTCCCCATGGCAGAGTCTCTTTCCAGCACATTGTCTGTATCAATCTTTTGCAAAAGCACGTGTTTCCAAAAGCCAAATGTTGCGTGATTCTTAAAAGAAGCCATGCCGCAGAAAGCACCTTTATAATCAAAAGCCGGCATTCCCCATTTAATGGTTTCTGTAACTTCGGGTACAGTTTTATGCACCAATTCCCTGAGATGATTTAGGATGGGTTGTGCAAATGGTTCTGCCTTTTCAATGTAGGCATCTATGCGTGGGTCTGTCATAAGAATAATTTTAAATGGCAAATTTAAAATTTAAAATAAACTCACATTCAGTTTTAAAATTCTTTGTAAAAAAGTGACCCCGCAGAGACTCGAACTCTGGACCCGCTGATTAAGAGTCAGCTGCTCTACCAACTGAGCTACGAGGTCATTTTTTGTGGATACAAAGATAGAGGTAAGCAGCCCGAAGGTTTGGTAACTACACCTCATTTTTATTTGAGAATTTTAAAAATCTTGCTTATTGAAAAAGCCATCATCTTAAATCTTTTTTGCGAAGCAGAGGATGTTAACCTAGCTTTAAATTACAATTGGTGCGCTTTTTTGCCCCTCTCTTTTGGAGAGGGGTTGGGGTGAGGTCTTTTATTAGACTTACTTTTCATTCATTTCTTACACCTGAATGGTAATCCCTCTTTCGCCATTATTGAGGGTGCGCTATGCAGATAGTTTTGCTAACGATTTATATCACTAATGAAAAAGGGCACAGCACAAACAATTTCCAACACTTCATCTATTGGTTTTATTCAAGAGGAAGAAAACAAAAACCGCATGGCAGAGGATATTGCCAAGGAACTTAATGGTGCGGCTTACGAAACCTTTTTCAGCAAATATCATCCGCTTAGTAAAGCAGAGTTTATAAAAGCATACGCCCAAAAGAAGGCGAATTATCTTTGCTACTCTACCAATGTTAGGCAAAAGGAAGAGTCCAAAAATAGCAAGCAACTTACCAATGCGTATGAAGCCCTTTGGGAAATTCAACAGAAAAAATTATTTGATTTGCAATGCCTTTGGCGTGCTGAAGAGGTGACTATTCCAAGTATTGAATCCACCCTTGATTTTATTTATTGGGAAAAAAATATTGCTGAATGCAATGTCATAACTTGCATCACCATAGAGGATATAAATTTATATGTTGATTACGTTAATAGCGATTTTTATACGGAAGCATTGGCTACTGATACTTGGCAAGATTACGATGCTTACAAAGAAGCACTAAACGCCGGAATCTATAACCTGCCAGCTTGGTATGAGTTCAATGATTCGCAAACTCAAAACAGATTTTTCGAAGATTTACCAGACATCAGAGGGCACAAAGAAAAAGCCTATACCAATATGTTTGGTACAATAGAAGAGCATCACAATTCTAATAAAAATGAATTGCCATGGTTGGATATTTATAGCCGTGGGGTGATGGAAAATTTCATCAAGCAAAATGAAAATAAGAATTTGTTGCAAGCCTTTAAAGCCTATGAAAGGGATTTAAAAAAGCGCAACCAATACATAACTGTAGAGGCGGCTTTGGAAGTTTTAAAAGATGCTGAAGAGCCAGTAAGCATCCCGGCTGGTGGTGATTGGCAACAACAAATTATACAGGCGGCAATAGAATATAAAAAGTCTGTGCTCATCAATAATATCTATTTTATTTTTGATGAATATACCATGCGCCTTGAGGCAGGTATTTCGCAACAACCCCCCACCCATGCTTTCCAATCAGAGATGGTGGCTGAGGTTATCTCACGCAAAAAATCTGAAATACTTTTCGGCAGAAAGATGAATGATGAGCCGGAAGATTTTAATTTCTAAGAGAAAACTTAGGTACTTTTGTTTTAACAAAACAAAAACACATGTCAGAAATCTCCACCTCTACAGAAGGTATTGAAAAGAAATACCAAAACCTGCGCTGCCTCTTTGCCCGCATTATGCAGTACAACCAATACCTGCGCAAGCAAAATCATCATCTTTCTTCCATGTTAGAGAACATAAGCGGCTTCGCTAATGAAAAAATCCAGTCAGTTGATAGTTCCGCCAAGCCTGATGATGTTTTGGGCAGGCTTGATGATTACTTAAGCAAGCATTATGATAGTGGCAGTTCGTTATATGATAGTTTAAACTTCTTTGATGATAGCTTGTGGCTCTTAGCTGATAGTTCCTGCGGCTGGGGTGATAGTTCCTGCCACCAAATTGATAACCTTAGCGGATTTTTTGAGTATCTGAAGAAACAAACCCAACTCAAGGCAGAAAATCCAATTGCTTCCACATCAGTGATGGCAGCCAATAAAAGAAATTCCTTTATTGGGCAAATGATGGGGCTATGCATAGCAACCCATAAAAATCGGAATATGAAGGGAACCAATCTCCGCACAGGTTTAAACCTATACCTAAGGATGTATGACGGAAATAATTTCAATCTGGGCAGTATCAAAAACATCGGTGAAATTATTGGCAAAAGCACACCCACAGTTAGTAGGCTT